>CAMDEB010000142.1 GCA_945893085.1 Rhodoplanes serenus
CGATAGCGTCAGGCTGACGAAAGGCAATGACAGTGGTATCTCTCGACATGGCGTATCGCTCCTTTCGGGGAGGTTCTGGCAGGCTTCGACACCCGCCTCGATACGCCGCCTTCATTCAATCGTCGTCACCCAGATTCCGGCTTAGCTCCGCGCGCGTCTTTGCGGGGCGCCCATGACCAACGAGGAGCTGCTGCGCGATCGCGTTGCCAAGCTGGAAGTACAAATGGTCCATTTTTCCGATAAGGTCGATGACGTCTACAAAAAGGTCGAGGAGATGCACGCCATCCTGCTGCAGGCCAAGGGTGCGCGGTGGGTGATCGTGGAGCTTGCGGGTGTGGCCGGTCTGGCGTCGGGGCTGGTGCGAAGTTGATGCCGTGTTTGGATTTTCTTACCTGCGCCTGCGCCGTCCATGGCGCTATGCAACAGAAATATAGTCCGAGGCACGCAGGCCGAGGCCATCGTGACCGCGCCAGAAATTCATCAAATTGCCCAGCCCACGATGCGAGCCTATCTTTGCACAAGAAAACCGATGCAGATTGGCGGGTGCCGGAGAAGTCGCCGCAACGTTGGTGAACCGACTGGCTCAGCGCCCCCTATGTCCGGTTCCGGTTGCCGGCGGATCAGAACCCGAACGTCAACGAGGCCTCGACGTTGAGCGCGCGGTTGAGGAATATTCCACTGGCCGACGTTTCCATATGTTGGACCGCTATCCCCAAGCGTGGTCCTTGCTGGAATTTGTAGCCTCCGGAAACACGAACAAGGGACGAGTCCGTCGACATGAATAACGTGGTGGCTTTAATCTTGGGCGCGGCCATCACTGCCAGCGAAATCTGCGGGTTGATCGGCCAAAACACCGATACCGTCGGGCCGGTCGTGGCGACGGCCTGATTGGAGCTAAAAATCGTCGCTGCGGGATCGGCATTGTAGAGACGCCCAAACATATAGCCCGCGCTCACCATAATGCCGCTGGCCCGGCTGCCAATGGTGAACGACGGCGCCAACGAGAACGTGTCAGCGGTCTTGTAGTGCGCGGTTTCGGCGGACACCGAAAGCTGCCCAAATATCTTCTGCCCCTCCGGAATAAAAAATAGAATGTAGCTGTGCGCGAGATTGAGCCGATAAGCTGGGTTTAAAACTCTATCGGCGCTGAGTGTGGCAGATCCGCCAACGGCAAACTTGGGCGTTAGCGGGACGCTAAAGGATGCCTTTGCCGTATGGTCGATCAAATTGGACGTCTGGTCGCGTTCCAGCCGCAGCGCAAATTGGCCCCGCGTCGCGCTATTGACCGTTATCGTCGAGGTTGCCTGTGTTAGTGGCGACGAAGCGAACGGACCCGTGGAATTCGTGCGGTCGACGGAGGTGGACAGGGAATATCGCTGGGTATCCGCATGACCGTGGTGCTGGTTTTGAGCGTCGTCAACGTCGTCGGCCGAATGAACGGTAGCGGGCCTATGTGACCATGAATCATCGGTCTTGGTCTCTTGGCTACTATCCTGCGCCAAGACAGTGAAATTTGCCGTCGAGAAGGCAACCACAAATAACAACGATCGCAGCGAGCACATTGGCTTCTTCCCAAACAGCGGTCAGCTACCGCGCGGCACAAAACAAAAAAAGCAAACGGTCAGCAGGCATTGCCGGCACAACCGCACATAGCCCCCTCCGCCTGGCGAGCCCCCTGCGCCTGCGGCCGGTCCAGCGCCTCATCGGACAGCTCGTCGGTGAACTCAGCCGCAGGCACAGCCGCTTCCACCAGTTCCATCGTGTCGCTAGAGATCTCGTTCATCGCATTGCTCCATGCGACCAAGCAGAATCACAAGACCACTGCGCCTGCGGACGGTCCAGCGCCTCATCACTCAGCTCGTCGGTGAATTCGGCGCGTACTTCAAGAACCTCGTCTTCGGTCTGCGTGATGGCTTGTTCGTTCATGGCACCAGTCCTTCCTTCGTAATTGCACTGAGTAAGATTTGAGCCTGTCGGTCCCTGGGTCGGTCTAGGCCTCTGCTGGCTTGGCGCCGCCAACGGCGGCCTTGACGCGATTGCGAGCGCGGGCGAATTCCTGCCGGAACCGTTCGCGTGCGGCGTCGACGTTGAAGTCAGCGAGATCGCCGCCGGTCTCGAAATGCGCGGCGAAGATCTTGCCGACCGCCCAGGTCGAGGCCCCGGCCACGCCGGGCATGACAAACATGCCGAGCAGGGTGCCAATCCCCGGCACGGCCTTGACGGCGGAGCCGAGCGCGCCCGTAAACCCGCTCACCGGCAGGACGCCACCCAGCAGGGCGGCGACATAGCCCTTCACGGCGTGCTCGGCGAACGGCTTGTCATAGAGCTGCGCTAGCTCGGCGATCATCTTGATCTGCGTGCCGACGATTGCGGCCACGTCGAGCCCTGGGAGCGGCAACAGGCCGCTGGCGGCGCCATAGACGGTATGCCGATTGATGATTTGGCGGGCGACGTCATGCAGCATTGCGGGTTCGTCGGGTGTGGTAACGGCCTTTGCCATGGGGTGTCTCTCCGTTGATGAAACAGCGCTTGCACTCAGCGCTCGCACTCACTGCGTCGTGCAGCAAATCACCTGAGGTTCGAACGGTTGCCCAGTGTTGAGCTTCGGCGTTCGATGCACAAGGGGGGGGTATCAAAAACGCGATTTCGGGCGGAGCGGAGCCTGCCCCGTCGGATCGTCCGTCATGGCTTGATGGTCACGGCTTGATCCAGCCGCTCTCGATCATGACGTCGCGGGTCGGGTGGTGGTCCAGGACACCTGCTATCCTGAGTAGGCTGAGACAGTGCTGAGCATGCAGCACCTTGTCCTTGGAGGCGGGTTTCTCGCTATTCCCGATCATGAAGGTCTCGGCAATGATCCTGCGGCTGTCCTCACGGCCAAATCCCAGGAAGCCGAGGAGGCGGACCTGGTCATCAGTGTACAAATCCATGTTGAGTAGGAAGATGTCGAGAAACCCCGGCATCAGACGGCCAAGCGCGGCGCGGGCCTCTTCGTCGATCTGCGCCCACATATGCCGCATCAGATGCTGGAAGAAATTCTGATGCCGGCCCTCGTCGATCAGATGTTCGCGGATCGTGATGTGGAATGGATTGTCCGACGTGGTGTCTTTCGACATGCCAAACAGCCCCTCGGTCACAAAATGCTCCGCGAAGCACAACACCATTGTCTCGGCCTGGCGCCGGAGTTCGGGGGGGGCCTCGCGCTGGACATAAGCCAAGGCTTTCTGGATCGGGGATTCGCTTTGACCGGGCTCTTCGGGTCTGATCCCGGTGTGGCGATGGACATCGGCGATGAACTCGCGTGCGGCGTATGCGTGGTAGACCTCGTCGGTGCCGATCGTCAGCGCAACCTGCCGGGCGGCATCCGGTAGCGGCACCCCGATCCCCTGGTTTGCCAGCTTGCCGCAAAGGTCTGTGACGACATCGACTTCGATGGTGGCGATGGCTTCCTGCCAGCCGTAGGCGGAGCGCACGAGCAGTTCGTGCAGGGCGTCTTTGCCGCGAGCGATGACGGCTTCGTGCGTTGCCAAAGGCTGCAGGGCCGCTGGAAAGAAATCATGTGAGGCTGCACTTTCAGACAGCCGGTAGCGCGGCATGGTCCGCACAGTGGCCCGCTTGTCCCATTGGACAAGGTAGCGCTGAGAGAATGTGCTGAGGTCGTTTGCCATGGTTCCCGGCCTCTCTGAGCGAGTTCCGAACTTTTGGTCGTCGAACTCTTGATCGTCAAGCTTTTGGCAACGTCACTTGACCAAGGCGCGGTAAGATTACTTAGATAGCATGCCGCAACGGAAGCGGAAACTCAGCCGGAAATCCAAAGGACTTGATAATGGCCATCGATTTTGATCGGACGATTGGGCTCAATCCGCATTTTTCCAGCCACGTCGTGGACGACCGTCAGGTTCTATTGTTGTCGGAACAGCGCAGCTTTCGGCTGACCGGAAAACTGCACGTCGCGATGCTGCCCCATCTCGATGGCACACGGACCGGCGAACAGATTGTCGCGGCCTTCAAGGGCCGTGTTGCCGAAGAGCAGCTGCGCACGGCGCTCCGCAACATGTTTGAGAAGGACTATCTGGGCTATATCGAACCGCAGGCGCCGAGAAGCCGGCAGGCGTGTTGGAGCGAATGGGGGATTTCGCCGGCTACGGCCGAGCGCAATCTTGCACAACGCTCGATCGCGGTTACGGCGGCCTCGCGCGACGGAGCGGCAGCGGAAGCCGCGAATATGCTGCGCCAGGCCGCAAAAGGCGCTGGATTGCGGGTGGTGACGCAGAAGCATGCCGATCTCGTCGTCGTTTCGGTTGCGGACTATCTGCAGCGCGATCTTGAAGCCACGAATCGCCGGATGCGTGCTGCGAACCGATCCTGGATGCCGTTCAAGGCTGGCGGCAACATGCCGCTATTTGGGCCTTTGTTTCGCGCCGATGCGGCGCCGTGCTGGTCCTGCCTGACCAACCGGATGATGGAGAACCGGCCTGGCGACCGGCTGGTCGACGGCAAGATCAAGGCGGTGCGTCCGGCGCTGGCGTACAATCGCGCCACCATCGGCTTGGCGGCGAGTTTTGCGGCGCTGGAACTTGCCCGCGCGTTGGCCGAGGATGATCGTTCGAGGCTTGAGCGTCATGTCATCAGTTTCGATCTCAAGAGCCACAGCTACCGCGAGCACATGGTTCGGCAGGACCCGAACTGTCCGGTCTGCGGGGTGCCTTACGACCAGGAGAAGGCGCTGGAGCGGGGCAAGGCGCCGGTTGTTTTGCAGGCGCGCTCGGTTTTGGCTGACAACGATGGCGGGTGGCGGAGCCTATCGGCCGACGAAGTGGTGCGGCGGCTGGGGCGCTATGTCAGCCCGATCACCGGACTGATCGCCGACCTTGATGATTGTTCGCCCGACGATGGTTTGCCGGTGTTCCAGGCCAGGCAGACCAATCCGGTGCACACCAGCCCGCGCGCCAACCGTTTGGTTGGCCGGCCGAGCGGCGCCGCCGGAAAAGGCATGGGTCGGGCCCAGGCCCAGGCGAGTTGTCTTGCGGAGGCGGCAGAACGCTATCTTTGCGGCTACACCGGCAGCGAGCCGCGAATGCGGGCCCCTTGGGCGGCCGTCAAGGATTCGGCCCCGCACCCTTACAGTTATCTCAATTACAGCGAACCGCAGTACGACACCCGCGAGACCTGGAACAAACGGCACGACGGTTTCAATTGGGTCGGCGAACGGTTCGACGAGAGCCGTGAAATCGAGTGGACGCCGGCCTGGTCTCTGACCCGCAACCAACTGCGCTGGCTGCCGACGCGCTACTGCTACTACAATTATGCTGACCCAAGCATTCAAAAGGAGGCGGACGACAACGCCTTTTGCATTGCCGATTCCAACGGATGCGCCTCAGGCAGCGTGGTCGAAGAGGCTATCCTTCAGGGATTCTTCGAATTGGTTGAGCGCGATGCCTGCGCGCTGTGGTGGTACAACCGGGTCCGCCGGCCGGCCTTCGACCTGGACGCGATCGACAATCCGTTTGTGCGCCGCGTGCGCGCTTATTGTAAGCGTCTGGAGCGCGGCTTGCACGTTCTGGACCTGACCAATGATTTGGGGATTCCGGTCGCGATTGCGCTGTCCTACCGTCAGGCCGACGGCAAATCGATTGTGCTCGGTTTGGGCGCTCATCTTGACGCCGAGGTGGCGGTCAATCGCGCGCTCGCCGAGATGAACCAGATGATCACGCTTGAGGTCGAGGTCGCAAAACTAAAAGACGACGACAAAAAAGCCGGCCATGGCGACGAGGCCGTGATGCTCGACTGGATGAAGAACAAGAGCCTGCAGACCGAGCCCTATTGTGTTTTTGACGGCAAGACGGATGTCGGCGCCTACCAACGGCCGCGCATTCAAGACCTTAACGATGCCGTCAAACACTGCATGCGGGTTGTCTCGGACCGGGGGTTCGAAATGATTGTGCTCGATCAATCACGCCCGGAGATCGATTTTGCAGCAGCTCGCGTCGTGGTTCCGGGCATGCGGCACTTCTGGGCGCGCTTTCGCGAGGGCCGCCTGTACCGGGCGCCGGTCGATATGGGCTGGCTTGGCAAGCCGCTTGATGAGAGCGAGTTGAACCCGATCCCGTTTTTTCTGTGAGCGCACAAATGTCCGGCAATCTCCGCCTGCTTTATCGTTTCAATGCGGACGTCGAGGCGGTCCGCCGCGACGGTGATCGCATCACGCTCGACGTCAAAGACTGGAAGCCCATCGGCTTCACGGTGCCCGCGCCGGCCTATGCCGACGCCATTGCGGCTCTGTACGGAGTGGGCACAACGTTTTCTCAGCTTATCGAGATCGCCGCTGCGGCGGGGGATGCCGCCAAGGCCGATGCTGCGATCCGCTATTATGCCGAGCGCTTCAGCCGCGGCCGCCTGCTGGTCTGGAGCTTGACCGATGACGCCGGTGAGCTCGCTCGCGTCGATGCGCTTGCGCAGAATTATCTGCCGCAACAGAACGCGTTGCCGGAGGGCGATCTTCAACTTTGCCGCTTTGCTTATCTGCGGCGGCTAGAGGCGGGAGCAGTGCTGGAATCCGGCCTGGTGCGGGCGCGGGTCACCTTGGGGGAGCGGGGATTGACGGCGCTTTCGCAATCGCTCGCCCGGGGGCGCCCGGCGGCGGGGGATGAATTTGCCGCCACGATGTGGCGGCTGGGCTTCTTCAGTGTGGCCGGGGTCGACGAGGATGAAACCCGCCGCTGCTGGGAATTCCAAGACCTACTCATGCACGAAACGTCCCGTCACAATCGCGAGGCCGCGATGGTCGGCGGCACTTATCGGTTTGACGGCAAATTCCCCTCATTGCCGGCGATCAAACCGGTCGCAGCCGGAGAGCGGATTGCGCTGCCGGCGATCGATCCGGCGCAGGTGCGCCAAGCCAGCTCCTCCGTGGACGCGGTTTCGGCCCGCCGCCGTTCGGTTCGTAGCTACGCCGAAGCGCCGATCTCGCTCGCAACGCTGAGCGAATTCCTCTGGCGGGTCTGCCGCACCACCGCGCATATCGAAAACAAGCGCCAGGATATTATCTCTCGCCCCTACCCGGCGGGCGGTAGCATCAATGAGCTCGAATTCTACCTTGCGGTGCGCCGCTGCGGCGGGCTTGCGGGGGCAGTCTATCACTACGACAGTCACGGGCATGCGCTGATCGCGCTCGCTCAGACAGACAAGATCGCGGCGAAAATCGTCGACCACTCCGCCGCCGCGATGGGGCTCGAGCCCGGCGCACAGCAGCCCGACGTGACCGTCGTCATTGCGTCGCGGTTGCCGCGGCTGTCCTGGAAGTACGAGGGCATGGCCTACCGGGCGAGCCTGATGAACGCCGGCGTCGTCTTTGAGCTCATGTATCTGGTGGCGACCGACATGGGGCTGGCGCCTTGCGCCAACGGCACCGGCGACTCGCGTCTGTTGCAGGAGGCGACAGGCATCGATCCGTTCGAAGAGACTGCGATCGCGGAGTTCGTTCTCGGCATGCCCGGTGCGGCTTGAGTGGGCGCTCCCGCAAGGCTTCGGCGGATCCAAGCGGCACCGGCCAGGCCGCCGCACCCCGCACCATCCGTCGCGCCGACTATGCGCCGCCCGGCTTCCTGATCGAGACCGTCGATCTGCACGTTGAACTCGGCCGCAACGAGACTGCGGTCACCTCGCGTCTTTCCATCCGCCGCAACCCGGCCGCGGCGGCGCGACCCGCCGATCTGGTGCTCGATGGTGAAAAACTGGAACTGCTGTCGGTGCGGCTCGACGGTCAACCGGCGCTGCACGAAGTCGCACCGGGAACCCTGACGGTCCGGAACGCGCCGGATCGCTTCGTGCTCGATATCGCGACACGGGTGGATCCCTCGGCCAACACGGAGCTGACCGGTCTCTACACGTCTGGAGATCTGTTTTGCACCCATTGCGAGGCCGAGGGCTTCCGCCGGATCACGTATTTCCTCGACCGCCCCGACGTGATGGCGCGCTACACCACGACCATCGTGGCCGACCGACAATTGGCGCCGGTGTTGCTGTCAAACGGCAACCTGATCGCCGCCGGCGATCTGGCGCAGGGGCGGCACTTCGCGACCTGGGCGGATCCCTTCCCCAAGCCGTCCTATCTCTTCGCCCTGGTGGCTGGGCCGCTTGATTGTCTTGAAGAAAGCTTTGCGACCCGCTCGGGCCGCAATGTGGCGCTGCGGATTTATGTTCGGCCCGGCGATGTCGAGCGCTGCCACCACGCCATGGCGTCGCTCAAGAAGGCGATGGCATGGGATGAGAACGCCTATGGCCTCGAATGCGACCTCGACGGTTATGCGATCGTCGCGGTGAACGATTTCAACATGGGGGCGATGGAGAACAAGGGTCTCAACATCTTCAACTCCAAATTGGTGCTCGCCGACCCGCAAACCGCAACCGACATGGATTATCGCGCGATCGAGACCGTGGTGGCGCATGAGTATTTTCACAATTGGACCGGTAATCGGGTGACCTGCCGGGACTGGTTCCAGCTGTCCCTCAAGGAGGGGCTCACGGTGTTCCGCGACCAGCAGTTCTCGGCCGACATGGGCTCGGCGGCCGACTGTCGCATCGGTGAGGTGGTGCGCCTGCGCGCCATCCAGTTCCCGGAGGATGCCGGCCCGATGGCGCATCCGGTGCGGCCGGACTCCTATATCGAGGTCAACAACTTCTACACCGCGACCGTCTACAACAAGGGCGCCGAGGTGGTGCGCATGCTGCGCACACTCCTCGGACCGGACCGGTTCCGCAGCGGCATCGACCTCTATATCCAGCGCCATGACGGTCAGGCCGTCACCTGCGAGGACTTTGTTCAGGCGATGCAGGATGCCTCAGGCCTCGACCTTGCGCAGTTTCGGCTGTGGTATTCGCAATCGGGGACGCCCGAGCTTGCGGTCGATGGCCGCTATGACGCTGCAGCCCAGCGCTACACCATGACGGTTCAGCAGCGTCTGCCGCCGCCCCCCGGCCAGACGCACCAACAGTCGATGCATATTCCTTTAGCGGTTGGCCTTCTCGACCGGGCGGGGCGCGACTTGCCGCTGCGGCTTGCCGGCGAGGCGGTGCCCGGCGGCGCGACCCGCGTGCTCGATGTCCGCCAAGCCCGCGAAACATTCATCTTCGAGGACGTGCCGGAAACACCCATCGTCTCGCTGCTGCGCGGATTTTCTGCTCCGGTCAAACTGACGGCGCCGCGCGGCGATGACGAGCTTGCCTTCCTGATGGCGCACGACAGCGATCCATTCGCGCGCTGGGAGGCCGGCCAGCAACTCGCCGCCAAGATCATTTTCAGCCTGGTTGCGGACCGCAAGGCCGGCCGGCCGCTCGTCGTGCCCGATACCTTCATCGATGCGGTTCGTCGAACGCTTGACGACCGGCGCCTCGATCCTGCGCTGGTTGCCCAGGCAGTCGTCCTGCCTGACGTTTCGTATCTGGGCGAACTCATGGCCGAGATCGACATCGAGGGCCTGTGCGTGGCGCGGCAACATGTCCGGACCAGCTTGGCACACGGTCTCGCCGACCGATGGCGCGCCCTCTACGAGGCAAACCGGGGCGATGGAACCTGCCGCTTCGAGCCCGCCGATGTGGACCGCCGGAGGCTTTGCGGCACGGCGCTTTATTATCTCGCGGCCATCGGCGATGACGCGGCGCGCCGGCTCGCGATTGCGCACTTCGATCGCGCCGCCGGCATGACCGAGGCGACGACCGCGCTGTTTGTGCTCGCCGAACTCGGCGGAGCCGAAGCCGAGGCGGCGCTCGCTCGGTTTTACGAGCGCTGGAACAAGCAGCCCCTGGTTCTCGACAAATGGTTTTCGATCCAGGCCTGCGCGCCGTCGCACGACGCCATCGACCGAGTGCGCGGCCTGCTGCAGCATCCCGATTACGACCGCTCAAGCCCCAATCGGGTAGGAGCGCTGATGGGCGCCTTCGCGTTCGGCAATCCGGAGCGCTTCCACGATGCCGGCGGCGATGGCTACCGCGTCCTCGCCGAGGAGGCGATGATCCTGGACCGGACCAATCCGCAACTTGCCGCCCGATTGATCGGGCCGCTCACGGCATGGCGCCGCTACGACGCGGGGCGCC
>CAMDEB010000143.1 GCA_945893085.1 Rhodoplanes serenus
GTTGCGGCCGATGGTCCAGCCCAATAGCGCCAACTCCTGCAGAAACGCCCCGACCCAGGTCTGAAATTGCGCATCGTCCGCGGCTGCGGGCAGGAGTATGCCGATGCGCCGCATTCGCTCGGCCTGCTGTGCGCGCGCGGCGAGCGGCCAGACCACCACCGCGCCGCCGAGCAGCGTGATGAACTCGCGCCGCTTCATTCGATCACCTCGTCGGGCAATTGTAGCCCGCATGGAGCGAAGCGAAATGCGGGATGACCGTCCCGGATTTCGCTGCGCTTCATCCGGGCTACACGCTTGCTCATTCGAGCACCTCGTCGGCGCGCGCGAGCAGCGACGCTGGCACTTCGAGGCCAAGCGCCTTGGCGGTCTTGAGGTTGAGCGCCGTCTCGTACTTGACCGGCGCCTGCACCGGCAGGTCGGCCGGCTTCTCGCCCTTGAGGATGCGGTCGACATAGCCCGCGGCGCGTCGGAACTGGTCGATGTAATCAGGCCCATAGGAGATCAAGCCGCCGGCGGCGATGAAGAATCGTTCGTAGTAGACCGCGGGCAGCTTGTGCCGGGCCGCCAGCGTGATGATCAGATCGCGATGAAGCTGCGACGACCCGCTCGCCGTCAGGATCAGACCGCCATTCGGAGCGCGCGCGAAGGCCGCGACGGCGCGCTCGATCTCGCCGGCGTCGCGCATGTTGACCGGGTTGACCTCCACTCTGAGCGACGGCGCCACGGTCTGGATGGCGGCAAACAAGCCGGTCCCGCCGCCTTGAGTGGCATCCCGAAGGACCGCCACTCGCGTCACGCCCGGCGCAATCTGCTTGAGCAGCTCCAGCCATTTCCCACCGATGCTGAATTCGTAAGTCATGAACCCGGTGGCGTTGCCGCCAGGTCGCGCCAAGCTGTCGACGATGCCCGCGCCGACCGGATCGGCGACAATTGGGAACACGATCGGCACGGTGCGGGTCACCTGCAGCAACGGCACCACGGCCACGGCGCCATCGGCCAGAATGACGTCCGGCGCGAGCGCGGCCAATTCCGCCGCGTGTCTGCGAATGTCGGCGGCATTGGCTCCGGCCCAGCGGGTGTCGATCCGCACGTTGCGGCCGATGGTCCAGCCCAGGTGCCCCAGCCCCTGCAGGAACGCCCCGACGAAGGTCTGCATTCGCGAATCGTCCGCCGCTGCGGGCAGGAGCACGCCGATGCGCCGCACCCGCTCGGGCTGCTGCGCGCGCGCGGAGCGCGGCCAAAGCAGCGAAGGCGCGACCGCGCCGCCAAGCAGCGTGATGACCTCGCGGCGTCGCAAGGCATTACCGCTCATTCGAGCACCTCGTCGGCGATCGAGAGGATAGACGATGGCACGTCGAGGCCGAGCGCCTTGGCGGTCTTGAGGTTGAGCACCGTCTCGAATTTGGTCGGCGCCTGCACCGGCAGGTCGGCCGGCTTCTCGCCCTTGAGGATGCGGTCGACGTAGCCAGCCGCGCGCCGGTACTGGTCGACGAAATCAGGCCCATAGGAGATCAGGCCGCCGGCGGCGACGAAGGAGCGATCGGAGTAGACCGCGGGCAGCTTGTGCCGGGCCGCCAGCATGATGATCAGATCGCGATGAAGCTGCGCCGCCGCGCCCGCCGGCACGATCAGACCTCCGTTCGCGGGACGCGCGAATGCCACGACGGCGCGCTCGATCTCGCCGGCGTCGCGCGCGTCGACCGGGTTGACCTCCACCCTGAGCGACGGCGCCGCGGCCTGGATGACGCCGAACTGGCCGATCCCGGTGGGGGTGGCGGGATCCCGAAAAACTGCCGCCCGCGTCACGCGCGGCGCGATCTGCTTGAGCAGCTCCAGCCATTTCCCGCCGATGCTGTATTCGAAATTCATGAAGCCGGTGGCGTTGCCTCCCGGCCGCGCCAGGCTGTCGACAAGGCCGGCGCCGACCGGATCGACGACGACCGGGAACACGATCGGCACGGTGCGGGTCGCCTGTAGCATCGGCCCCACGGTCGCGGAGCCATGGGCCAAGATGACGTCGGGCGCGAGCGCAGCCAGTTCCGCCGCGTGTCTGCGAATCTCAGTGGCATCGGTCGTGGCCCAGCGGATGTCGATGCGCACGTTGCGGCCGATGCTCCAGCCCAACAGCGCCAGCCCCTGCAGGAACGCCCCGAAGCGAGCCTGATATTCCGCGTCGTCCGCGACTGCGGGCAGCAGCACGCCGATGCGCCGCATCCGCTCGGCCTGCTGCGCGCGCGGCGAGCGGCCACCCCGCCGCCGCGCCGCCGAGCAGCGTGATGAACGCGCGCCGCCTCATTCGATCACCTCGTCGGCGCGGCTCAGGAGCGCTGGCGGCACCGTGAGGCCGAGTGCCTTGGCGGCCTTGAGATTGATGATGAGCTCGAACTTGACCGGCTGCTCGACCGGGAGACGGCCCGGATTTGCGCCTTTGAAGATCTTGTCCACGTAGGACGCGGCGCGGCGATAGAGATCCGGGTAGCTCGGCCCGTAGGAAACCAATCCGCCGGCGTCCACCCACTCGCGGGACACGTGCATCGTCGGCAAACGGTTCTGAATTGCGAGCTCGGCGACGAGCTGTCGGTTGTCTTGAATCAGAGCCCCGGTGCCGACGATGAGCGCATCGGCGCGGAAGGCGCGGGCTTGTTCGAACGCGCGCGGCAGGTCGTCGCGCGCCCGCACGTCGAACAGCTTGGGCTCGATGTTCAGCTTGCGTGCGGCGGCTTCGATCTCGGTCCATTGCGGCGGCGTCACGGGATTGCCCATGCTCAGCATGGCCCCGACCCGCGCAATCGAGGGGACGGTTTCCTGCAGCACCTCGATCCGCTTGCCCTGCAATTCGGTGACGAACGAACTCAACCCGGTCACGTTGCCGCCCGGGCGGGACAGTTCCGACACCAGCATCAACGGTTCGCCCATCGCCGCCATCACCACCGGAATGGCATTGGTGGCGTTCTTGGCAGCGATCGCGGCGGGCGTTCCGCGCGTGACAATCACGTCGACGTTGAGCCGAACCAACTCGTTGGCCAACTCGGGAAAGCGCTCGTTGCGTCCGTCCGCCGAGCGATACTCGAAAACGAAGTTGCGGCCTTCGGCATAGCCAAGCTCGCGCAGGCCCTGACGCAGGGCGTTGAGGTTGGCCGCGTTCAGCGCGGGCGAAATGGTTTCGAGAACGCCGATGCGCCAGACTTTGGCTTGCTGCGCGCCGGCCGCGCGCGGCCAAAGAATCGAGCACGCCGCCGCGCCGCCAAGCAGCGTGATGAACGCGCGCCGCTTCATTCGATCACCTCGTCGGCGAGCGCGAGCACCCGGTCCGGAATTTCGAGGCCGAGCGCCTTGGCGGTCTTGAGGTTGAGCACGAACTCGAACTTGGTGGACTGCATGACCGGCAGGTCGCCCGGCTTCTCGCCCTTGAGAATCCGCCCGGCATAGAGTCCGGCTTGGCGATGTGCGTCGGAAATGCTGGGTCCGTAGCTTATGAGGCCACCGGCCAATGCGGCCTCGCGCTGGGTATACATCGCCGGCAGCCCATGGCGAGCCGCAAGCGCGACGACACGTTCCCGATTGGTGGGGAGACGGCGCAATTTTCAATCCGGCACCAACGGCTCCGACGCAACTTCTTCAAGCGGCGGTCGTGCCGGCGTCCGCGCCGCGCTCAATCTGCGTGCAGCGTCGGCATACCAGGGCTCACCTTCGAAGTTCAGCTTTCGGCGTCGGCGCGCAGACCCCATTTCCCCAGCCGCCTTATCCTTTGCAGTTTTACTTCGCACTCGATCACGACTCGGCATCAGCTTCCCCACTCTCGTTCACCTACGCTTCATTCAATAACTTCATCGGCGCGTGCCAGTAGCATTGGCGGAATATCAATGCCCAGCGCCCTCGCCGTCTTAAGGTTGATCATCATCTCGAACCTCGTCGGCTGCTCGATTGGCAATTCGCCAGGTTTTTCGCCTTTGAAAATCTTGTCTGCGTAATAAGCAACGCGGCGAAACGCAATTGTTGCGTTCTGCCCATAAGACAACAGCCCGCCTGCCTGCGTGCCCAGCCGGTTCGTCGGCATGACCGGCAGCCGAAGCGCCAGAGCGTGCTTGATGATGCGCTGCCGCTCGTTGAAGAGCATCGAGTCGTTGCTGACAAAAATCGCCTCGATTTTGTCTTGAGCGATCAAAGGAAACACCCGGTCGATTTCCTCGGGCGTGCGGGCCTCATAGGGTCGGATCGCGATTTGAAGCGTGCCCGCCGCATCCGTCACAGCTTCGACGGTGCGCTGCGACGAAACTGCATCACCAGGATTGTGCAGCAACGCGACTCGCCGCAGGTTGGGAAGTGCATCCTTCAGAAGCTGCAACCGCTTGCTGGTAATATCGAGCGACATCTGCGCCAAGCCGGTCATGTTGCGGCCCGGACGCGCCAAGCTGTCGGCAAATTTGTTTGCCACCGGATCGGGGACGACGACAAAGACAAGGGGAAGAGATTGCGTTGCCGCCTGCGCGGCCGCAGCGCCCAGCCGTGTCACCGCCACAATAAGATCGACGTTGAGGGAGACGAGTTCCGCCGCCAAACTTCCAAACCGATCGTATTGCTCGTTGGCGAAGCGGTGCTCGAACTTGACAGTCCTTCCTTCGAGATAACCGAGATCGGCGAAGCCCTGAAGTAGCGAGGTAAAATACTCACCTTCCTGTTCTTCGTTGCCGGCATGCCAAAGGACACCGATCCTCCGCACCCGTTGCTGCGCGCGCGCGGCAAGCGGCCACGCCGCCGCCGCGCCGCCAAGCAACGTGATGAACTCGCGACGTTTCATTCGATCACCTCGTCGGCGCGGGCGAGCACGGACGGAGGCACGTCGAGCCCGAGCGCCTTGGCGGTCTTGAGATTGACGACCAGGTCGTACTTGGTCGGCCGCTGCACCGGCAGGTCGGCCGGCTTCTCGCCCTTGAGGATGCGGTCGACGTAGCCGGCCGCGCGCCGGTACTGGTCGATCTGATCGGGTCCATAGGAGACCAAACCACCAGCGGTGACGAAGTAGCGATAGGGGTAGACCGCCGGCAATCGATGCCGCGCTGCGCCCGCAATGATCCGTTGCCGGTGAACGGTTGCGTTGGCGCTCACCGGCACCACAAGTCCGACGTTCGAGCCGCGCGCGAATTCAGCGAGGCTACGGTCCGTTTCCTCGGGGTCGTGAACGGCGATCGGGAATAACTCCACCCCGATCGGCTCCGCCACCGCCTGGAGCACGGCCCACTGCCCGATCCCGGCGGGATTGCCGGGATCCCGAAGCACGCCCACGCGCGTGACTTGCGGCGCGATCTCCTTCAGAAGCTCCAGCCATTTCCCGCTCAATGTGTATTCGAACTGGGTAAAGCCGGTCGCCATGCCGCCCGGCCGCGCCATGCTCGCGGCGTAGCCGGCGCCGACCGGATCGATGGATTGGGCGAACACGATCGGCACGGTGCGGCTCGCCAGTTGCGCCGCTTCCACGTTCGGGCCGGCGGCGGCGAGGATCACGTCGGGAGCAAGCGCGATCAATTCCGCCGCGTTTTGGCGGAAACGTTCGCGATCGCCGGAACCCCAGCGATGATCAATTTGGAGATTGCGCCCGACGCTCCAGCCCAGCTCCTGCAATCCCTGCTGAAACGCCGCCATAAAAACTTGCGCTGTCGGGTCGGCCGCCGGGATGTTCATCAGCACCCCGATGCGGCGCATCCGCACGCCCTGCTGCGCACGCGCCGCGAGCGGCAACGCACTCGCCGCCGCCGCGCCGCCAAGCAACGTCATGAACTCGCGCCGTCGCATGCGCCCTTTCCCAGCCGGACCACGCCTCGTGCAACGGCCAAGGATAGCAGCCGCCCACGCGGGGAGGTGTGAGAAAGTGCACACAACCGGGCGCCGGGCTTGAGCATTCCCGGGCTTTACGCGCCCGGCAGGATTGGCTTGAACAGGACATGTCCGCCACCCGCGACACCATCTTCGCCCTGTCCTCCGGCCGGCCGCCGGCGGCGATCGCGGTGGTGCGCATGTCCGGTCCGCGGGCCGGCGCGGCGCTGCAGGCGCTGACCGGCCGCCTG
Source organism: Rhodoplanes serenus (assembly GCA_945893085.1). Classification (GTDB taxonomy): domain Bacteria; phylum Pseudomonadota; class Alphaproteobacteria; order Rhizobiales; family Xanthobacteraceae; genus Z2-YC6860. The sequence continues at coordinate 6,063 of CAMDEB010000143.1, forward strand.
CCCGCCCCGCGCCAGGCCGCGCTCGCGCGGGTGCGCGATCCGCAGTCGGGCGAGGTCATCGACGAGGCGCTGGCGCTGTGGTTTCCCGGGCCGAACAGCGAGACCGGCGAGGACGTAGCCGAGCTGCAGCTGCACGGCGGCCGCGCGGTGATCGCGGCGGTGCTGGCTGTGCTCGGCCGGATCGAGGGCCTGCGCCCGGCCGAGGCCGGCGAGTTCACGCGCCGCGCGTTCGAGAACGGGCGGCTCGATCTCACCGCGATCGAGGGCCTGGCCGATCTGATCGGCGCCGAAACCGAGGCGCAGCGGCGCCAAGCTTACCGGCAGATGAAGGGTTTGCTGGGCGATCGCGCCGAGACCTGGCGCGGCCGGCTGATCGAGGCGCTGGCGCTGGTCGAGGCGCGGATCGATTTTTCCGACGAGGCCGATGTGCCGGAGGAGCTGGTGGGTCCGGCGCTGGCCATCGCGCAGGGGCTGCGGGCGGAGATCGCCGATGCGCTGGCCCAGGCCGGGCGCGGCGAACGGCTGCGCGACGGGCTGGTGGTCGCCATCGCCGGGCCGCCGAACGCCGGCAAGTCGACGCTGCTGAACAAGATCGCGCGGCGTGAGGCGGCGATTGTTTCGCCGGTGCCGGGCACCACCCGCGACGTGATCGAGGTGCATCTCGACCTCGACGGCTACCCGGTCACCCTGCTCGACACCGCCGGCATCCGCGACAGCGACGACCCGGTGGAGCAGGAGGGCGTTCGCCGGGCCCGCGAACGGGCGGCCGATGCCGATCTGGTGCTTTGGGTGGTGGATGCGACGGCCGGGCCGGGTTCGGGGCTCAAGCCTGATTCACAGTCCGGACCCGTGGTTTGGACGGTCCGGAACAAGATCGATTTGCTGCCTGAATCGTTAAGCAATGAACATGAATCCGATCTATTATTGTTATTTGCGGTTTCTGCGACGTCTGGCAAAGGAATGAATCAAATTCTCAGTGCCCTTGCTGATTTTGCGCGCGATTATTTCGGTTCGGAGCCGGCGATGGTCAGCCGGGAACGGCATCGGACCGCGCTGAGGGTCACTTTGGACGCTTTGGACCGCGCGCTGGCCGAAGGCACCAAGGGTCGGGAGGACATCATCGCCGAGGAGCTGCGGCTGGCGGCGCAAACCCTCGGCCGGCTGACCGGCCGGGTCGATGTCGAGGACATCCTGGACGTCATTTTCCGGGATTTCTGTATCGGAAAATAATGGGTGTCGTGAGCGGCCTTGGGCACAACGCGAGCGCTACCATTGAGCGGGCGTAGCAATCCGCTGAGCAGGGCGAGCGGGTGGTGCGAGGCCGCTGTTTCACGTGAAACACGCGCTTTGACGCCCTCCCCGCACTCCGCTAAAGCTCGGTTTCACGAGGCTTTCATGGACGTTCGATTCGACGTCATCGTCATCGGCGGCGGCCACGCCGGCTGCGAAGCCGCGGCCGCATCCGCCCGAATGGGTGCGAAAACCGCGCTGGTGACCCACCAATTCGCGACCATCGGCGCGATGTCCTGCAATCCGGCGATCGGCGGGCTCGGCAAGGGCCATCTGGTGCGGGAAATCGACGCCCTCGATGGCCTGATGGGCCGCGTCGCCGACCAGGGCGGCATCCAGTTCCGGGTTCTAAACCGCCGCAAAGGCCCGGCCGTGCGTGGTCCGCGCACCCAGGCCGATCGCAAGCTCTACGCCGCCGCCATGCAGCGGGCGATCTTCGAAACCGCCAATCTCAGCGTGATCGAGGGCGAAGTTGACGATCTGAGCATCGAAAAAGGCAGGGTTTCCGGCGCTCGGCTCAAGGATGGCCGCGAATTCGGCGCCGGCGCCGTGGTTTTGACGACCGGCACCTTCCTGCGCGGCCTGATCCATATCGGCGAACGCCAGATCCCGGCCGGCCGGGTCGGCGAAGCCCCGGCGATGGGCCTTTCCGCCACGCTGGAACGGCTTGGCTTTGCGCTGGGACGGCTGAAAACCGGCACGCCGCCGCGCCTCGACGGCCGCACCATCGATTGGGCGAGCCTGGAAATGCAGGCGGCCGACGATCCGCCGGAGCCGTTCTCGACGCTGACCGAACGCATCGAAAATCCGCAGATTCAGTGCGGGATCACCCGCACCACCCCAGCCACTCACGACATCATTCGCGCCAACGTGCACCGCTCGCCGATGTATTCCGGTCAGATCAGCAGCCGCGGACCGCGCTATTGCCCTTCGATCGAGGATAAGATCGTCCGTTTCGGCGAGCGCGACGGCCATCAGATCTTCCTGGAGCCCGAAGGCCTTGACGATCCGACGGTTTATCCGAACGGAATCTCGACTTCGCTGCCGGAAGATGTCCAATTGGCGCTAATTGCCACCATTCCCGGGGTTGAGCGGGCAAAAATGGTTCGCCCGGGCTACGCCATCGAATACGACCACGTCGACCCGCGCGAACTCAAGCAAACCCTTGAGACCAAGCGGGTTTCCGGGCTGTTCCTGGCCGGCCAGATCAACGGCACCACCGGCTACGAGGAGGCGGCCGCCCAGGGCTTGGTCGCCGGCCTGAACGCCGCCTCGCTGGCCGATGAGGGCGGAGAAGTCGTGTTCGATCGCGCCGAAGGTTATCTCGGCGTGATGATCGACGATCTGGTGACCCGCGGCGTGTCCGAGCCCTATCGCATGTTCACCTCGCGGGCCGAATACCGCCTGACCTTGCGGGCCGACAACGCCGATCAGCGGCTGACCGGCCGCGGAATTGCCATCGGCTGTGTCGGCGCGGTTCGTCGGGAGAAGTTTCACGTGAAACTCTCGGCGCTTGAGGCGGCGCGGGCGATGGCCGATGAGCTGTCGATCACCCCGTCCGAGGCCGCGCAGCACGGCCTGACGCTCAACCGTGACGGCGCGCGCCGGACCGCATTCGAGCTGCTGTCCTATCCGAACCTCGGATTTCCCGACATGCTGCGGATCTGGCCGCAATTTGCGGCATTCCAGGGCAAGATCGCCGAACAGCTCGAGATCGATGCCAAATACGCGGTCTATCTCGGCCGCCAGGCGTCCGATGTCGCATCCTATCGTCGCGACGAAGGCTTTGAACTGCCTGAAGAGCTCGACTATGCGGCGCTCCAGGGCCTGTCCCACGAGGTCCGCCAGAAGCTGACGTCGGTCCGGCCGCGGACCATCGGCCAGGCCGGCCGCATCGACGGCATGACGCCGGCGGCGCTGACGCTCCTGGTCGCGCACGGCAAGCGCAAGGCCAAGGGCAGGGGCCGCACGGCCGCCTGATGAGCTCCGCCGACCATCGGATTTCGCAGGCGGATCGCGCAGAGGCGCTCCGACTGACGCCGGTTTCACGTGAAACCGGCGCACGACTCGACCGGTTCGTCGAACTCCTGATGGACACTCAGCAGCACACCAATCTCATTGCGCCTTCCACCATCCCGACGATCTGGACCCGGCACATCTCTGACTCCCTTCAGCTCCTGCCGCTCGCGCCGACCGCCCGAACCTGGATCGATCTCGGCTCCGGCGCCGGCTTTCCCGGACTGATAATCGCCTGCGCGCTCACCAATGAACCCGGCGCCATCGTCCATCTGGTTGAAAGCGTGGGCAAAAAGGCCAACTTTCTGCGCGAGGCCGTGCGCCACATTGGCGCCCCGGCCGAGGTGCATGCTGTGCGAATCGAGGAATTCGTGAAGAACTTCAGCGCCAGGCCCGATGTCGTTACCGCCCGCGCGCTGGCTCCGCTAGACAAATTGCTGGGGCTCGCGGCTCCGCTCTTGAATAAGGGTGCACAAGGTCTATTCCTCAAGGGACAACATGTAGAGGCCGAATTGACCGAGGCGTCTAAATGTTGGAATATCGAGGCGGAATTGGTGCCGAGTCAGACCAGCCCGCAAAGCCGCGTCGTGGTCGTGCGTAAGATCGAGCGCCGCCGTTCAAAGCGCTGATTATTCAAGACAATCTCGGAAGCTGCCCATGTCCGATGTCTCCAACGCTGCGCCTCCGG
>CAMDEB010000144.1 GCA_945893085.1 Rhodoplanes serenus
CTCACCGTCGATCCGCTGAAAGGCGAGGAGCTGCAGAAACTCGTTAGCTCGGTCAGCAACATATCCCCGGCGCTGCTGGACAAGGTCCGCGCCGCCTACTCGACCGGGAAATAGCGCACGCAGCGCCGGCTAGAACTTATACCACGCGCCGAGCAGGAGCCCGTTCTCCTGCAAGGCGTTGCGTCCGGCGACGGTGGTGAACGCGCCGCCCTGCAGCGCCCATTGTGCCGTCAGCTGGTAGATCGCGCTGAGCTGTAGCTTGTGGTAGTTCATGCTCGGGAACAGCGCGTTGCCACTACCCTCCGAAAACACATTGAACGATTGCGCGAGCAGCAGCCATTGCGCGGCGGTTCGTACGCCGAGCGTCAGGTCGGCGCGGAATTCGTCGGGCGGCCCGCCGGAGCGGAATCGCTGCGCGAGCTGGATGTCGACGAATACCGGCATGCGGGCGAGCGAGAAGCCGTAGCCGAACAGCGCGCGCACATCCAGTTCGGTGCCGGTGTAGCCGACCGCCGCCGGGTTGCCGGAGTCATAGGTGCCGGGCAGGCGCAGCGTGGTTTGCCCGGACAGGACCCAGTTGCTGTCTTGCATCAGCCGGGCGCGGCCACCGAATTCGGTGTAGCCGATGCCGGTGCGGCGCGCATCGACCGGCGCCGCGATGTCGATGCGCTGCAGCCCCGGCGCGACGATCGCGGTGAGCCAGTCGCTAACCCCATATTCGATCAGCACCTGCAGCTCGGATTTGCCGTAGCGCGGCGCTGATTGCGCGCTGCCGCCGCTGTCGAAGGTGCGGTCGGCGCGGCTCGCGGTGGCGGTCACGACGGCAATGCCCGTGCCCTCCTGCAGCGTCCAGGCGCCGCCGTGCGCGAACGAAGGCGCAAGCGCAAGGCCGACCAGAAACGACACCCGTACGCCAGCACTGAACACAGTGACCTCGCGATGCTAGTTCGACGAAAGATCGACGGCGGCGACGCGATTGCCGGTGGCAATCGCGGTCTTGAGCAGATGCCGCGCGTCGGCGACGAGTTCGGTGATGCCCCGATAGGCGGTCACCACGCCGATGCTTACGGTCACGCGATCGGAGACGATGCCTTCCGGATTGCCGATGCCGAGCGAGAGCACGGCCGCGTTGAGCGCCTGACCCAGCGATCGTGCCGTGCGGGCCGAAAGCCGTGGCGCCGCCAGCACGATGGTGCCGTCGGGATAGACGGCGGCGACCACGCCGATCGGCGCCGCGGTCAGGCTCACCGCCTGCGCGACCCGCGCCGGCACCGAACGGCGGACTTCGACGCCATGCGCCGCCGTGAGCGCGTCGAGCCGGTCGATGCCGACGGCGAAGACCGACGCCAGGCTGTCGGTGTCGGGTCCGGCCGCCGCGGCGAGATAGGCCTCGGCCGCCGGTCCGACGAACAGGCCGGTTGCCTCGTCGATCCAGCGCGCCGCGTCGCGCGCACCCCAGGTGGAGCGCGACAGCGCGATCAGTTCGGCTTCGCGGGCCCGGCGCCGGTCGAGCTCGGCCTTGAGCTTGAGCGCCGAACGCACGCGCGCCAGGAGCTCCACGCGGTTGAACGGCTTGGTGATGTAATCGGTGGCACCGGCCACGAACGCGTTGGAGAGCGATTCCATGTCGTTGACGGCGGTGACCATGATCACCGGGACGTCGGCGTAGCGCGCGTCGTTGCGGATGCGCGCGCACGCCTCGATGCCGTCGATCTCGGGCATCACCACGTCGAGCACGACCAGATCGACAACCGCCAGCTCGCCGCGCGCCGCCTGGGCCAGTCCGAGCTGCGCATATGCCGCGCTTGCGGAATCGGCGGTGGACACCTGGTCGTAGCCCGCGGCCATCAGCGCGGCTTCGGTCAGGTCTCGCCAGTCTTCCGAATCGTCGACAACGAGAACACGCATTTCACTTCGCTCCTTGCTGATCGCGGGCATAGAGCCGCCACGTTTGATTCTGGTAGGCGAGCCGATAGCCCTGCGCGCCGTCGCGGTAGAGCCGCGGAAAGGTCTTGTTCATCCGGTCCTGGACGCCGGCGGCGACGTTCGGATCGGGCACCGCGATGAACGGCACGTTGATGCGCGAGAACAGCGTTGCCAGCGTGAACGCCGGATCGGACGGTCCGATCAAGCCGCGCGCCGGGCCGCGTCCGACGACGACGGCCGGCGCGTTGTCGGTATCGACCAGCACGCCCTCGTGTCCCATGGTGGCGCCGCCGAGCGCGAGCGCGTCGAGACGCACCCGGTCGCCGACCTGGCCTTCGAGCGCGGCGCTCAGATGAAGCGAAGCACGCGGATCGACCAGCACAAGCCCGATCGCGCCGCCGAGCCATCCGGCCGCGAGCAGCGCCAGCGCGATGGAGGCGCGCTCGCGCACCACCGGAACGCGGGCCACGATGACGGCCGCCAGGATCGGGGCGGCGACCGCGAGCGAGGCGGGATTGCCGAACAGGCCGGTGGCGACGGTGATCGCGGCGGCGACGACGACGGTTGCCGCGAACACCAGCGGTGGCGCGACCAGCGGCCGGCGCTGTCCGACCCAGCCGACGGCCACTGGGGCGATCGGCGCGCCGAGCACCAGCGCGGCGGCAACCGCGAGGGCCGCGTCGAGTGCAATCGAGCCGGTCAGCGGCCGCATGATTTTCGCAGCGTCAGCCGCCCACGCCGCGAGACTCTCGGCAGGCGCCGCCAGGAAGCTCCAGCCGTCGCCAGGAAACACCCAGGACACGTAGGCGAACGAGCCCAGCGAAAAGATCGTGGGGAACAGCAGCGCCACCACCACGTTGAAGGCCGAGTTCGCGACCAGCGTCGGGCGGATGGCCAACGCCAGCCACGGCACCACGGCGCACGCGATCGCTCCACCCATCGGATGCGAGAAGGCGAGGCCCATCAGCGCCAGCCCAACCGCCATCACCTCCGAGGCCGCGGTGCGGGCGCGCAGATCGTACAGCGCACCGCCGAGCAGATACAGGAAGACAACGAGAAACATTTCCGCGGCGCCGCTGAGGCAGGCCGCGAGCATCGCCGGATGCAGGGCGATCAGCAGGGTCGCGGCCGCCGCCGTCGCGGTCGGCAGTCCGGCCGAGCGAAAGGAGAGAAACCAGGCTCCGGACAGCAGCGCCAACAGGCCGGCGGCCAGCAGGGCCGGGGTCGGCGTCCCGACCGGCATCACGAACTCCAGCAAGGTGGCCGCGAAAAACGGCAGCGTCGGGTACGACGCCACGATACGGCCGAGCGGCACCTCGCCGCCGCCGGCACTGATCGCGCCGGCCCACAGCGTGACCGCGTCGTCGGACATCAGTCCCTTGCGCACCGCGAAGGCGGCGAGCGCTAGCGCAGTGACAAACGCGAGCAGGCCGATCGGCGAGGCGGCGATGGTGCGGGAGGCGGCAAGGGCGCGGATCATGGGCGCGCCTTCGCCGGGCGGAGCTTGGCCTGGCGCTTCTCCTGAGCGACGTGCCGCGAGCCGCCGTGCTGGGTCTTCTCCCAGTAGAACGGATCGCGCACCAGTTGCCACAGCGCGCGATAGGCTGCGATCGAGAGCAATATCCAATAGCCGATCACGGTGAGGCTATAGGGAACCAGTTCGAGCCAGCCGCGGCGGATCGGCGCCAGCATCGAGAGATAGGCGAACGCGCCGTTGCCGGCGAGCAGGTTGAGCAGGCTCAGGAACAGCAGGAACTGCGGAAAGATCGGATCGAAGCCGGTCCATAGCGCCACCAGCCAGACGCCATAGAGCACCCAGAAAATCGGATTGAGCAGGCCCTACAGCACCGTGCCGCCGACGAAGAAAATGAAGCCGAGAAAACCGAGCACGCCAACCGTGCGGATCAGGTGCAGCGGCCGCCGGGTGTGAACCAGGAAGGTCTGCATGTAGCCTTTGATCCAGCGCGAGCGCTGGCGGATCCAGGTGCTGGCCTCGTGGCTTGCCTCCTCGAACGTGGTCGAGTCGACGATGCCGACGCGATAGCCCTTCTGCGTCAGACGGATTCCGAGGTCGGCGTCCTCGGCGACGTTGAACGGATCCCAGGCGTGCAGCTCGCGCAGCACCTTGATCTTGAAATGGTTCGACGTACCGCCGAGCGGGATCGGAATGTTCAGGCGCTCGAGGCCGGGCAGCACCTGGTCGAACCACAGCGAATAGTCGAGCGTGAACATCCGTGTCAGCCAATTTTCATTGGCGTTGTAGTAGTTGAGGCGGCATTGCAGGCAGGCGGTGTTGGCCGAGGCGCGGGCAAAGGTCGCCACCACCTTGCGCAGCTGGTCGGGCTCCGGCCGGTCCTCGGCGTCATAGACCACCAGCAACTCGCCGCGGGCGAAGCCGAGCGCATAGTTGCAGGCCTTCGGTTTGGTCTTGGGCAGCGACGGCGGCACGCGGATGACCTCGAACACGCCTTCGAGGCCGAGCGTGCGCGCCACCTCGATCGTTTCATGATCGTCGGCTTCGAGCACCAGCTTGATGTCGAGCTTGCCGAGCGGATAGTCGAGCGCGCGCAGCGCCTGCGCGAGCATCGGCAGCATTTCCGGCTCGCGATACATCGGCACCAGCACCGTGTAGACCGGCAGCTCTTCGTCGGTGAGGGCGCGCGCGGCAATCGCGATGGCGTGGTCGGCGTCGGCGGAACGGCCGCCGCCGACCGAAACCAGAATGCCCTTGAGCAGGAAGTTGCCCAGATAGAACAGGCTCATGGCGACGTTGATCGCGATCAGGGTGGCGATCGGCGCCGCGGCCAGGCCGACGAGGCAGGCGGTGATCAGCGCGTAGAACGTCATGACCTGCGGCGACGTGACCACCCGTCGCGCCGACATCTCGGGATCGCGCTCGGCGAGCTGATAGACCGCGCGATGCGAGAGCTGATCGGAAAAGGCCGATTGCACCGCCCAGGTGATGTCGAACTTGGAGGCGACCGCGAACTCGATCTGCGCGCCCCAGCGTTCGCGGGCGAACAGCACCGTCTCCGGCCCGGGCTCGGCGGTGGCGATCACGATGCGGCCGTCATGCCGCCGGAACGGCATGGTCAGGGTCCAGGTGTAGATCTCGGAGTCGGCGACGTCGAGCAACGACACGTCGGGCGGATAACGTACCATGTCCACGAACGGCAGATCGTAGTTGTGCGCGACCGCCTGGTAGTACGCTGCGGGCTCCACCCAGTTGCGCGACAGCACCGCGTCGCCGAGCCGCACGTGCCATTTCTCGGCCAATGCGGTGGCCTCGTCGAGCTGCGGCAGCGTCAGGACGCGGCGGTCGACCAGAAGGTCTCCGAGCGTGCGGTCGGACGGCGAGAGCGGTTGCATCGATGTTAGTCGGCGGTGTTGGCGGCGCGGCGGCGGAGCATGCGCTGCAGGCCGAACAGGAACGCGGCGGTGACCAAGAGCCACAGCGCACCGATCAGCCAGGCGTGGAAACGCTCGGCGACGGTCAGCCATGACACCTGATCGGGATAGGCGACGCGGACCAGCGTGTCGCGTTCGGTCGACATCGCCAGCGCAATGCCGGCCTGGTCGACGAAGGCGACGTCGCCGCGATCGAGGCGAAGCTCGGCGGGCGCCGGCAGCGCGCCATCGGCCGCGAGCGGCTTCAACCACAGGCCCGGGTGGTCGTTCGCGCTGACGATCTGCATCACCGCGCCGGTGGTGAACCCGCCGAGATCGAGCAGTATGCGGCCGGAGCGATCGGCGACCGCGACGCGGCCCTGGTCGAAGCGCACGCGGGGCTTGGCGCCGGCGGGCGGCCTGCTGCTGACGGCGATGAAGGGAGCGGTCGGCGAAGGCGCTTCATTCTGGCCGATGAAGCGGACGGTCACCGGCGCGGTCTCGGTCGAGAGCGCCGCGAGAGCGTCGGAGATCAGACCGAGCAGCGGCGCCGGCCGTTCCAGCGACGGCGAGGGCATCCACACCTCGATGCCGTTCGACCAGAAGGCGCCGAGGTCGGAGAAATCGTGCGGCTCGGAGTCCGCGTCCACCAGCACGACCGCGCTCGAGCCGAGAATCTGGGCCGGATAGCCCTGCGGCTCGAAGCGGCAGTCGCCTTGCGCGCTGCGCCGCTGCACCACGGTGCGCACGTTGAGGTCGGTGCCGACGAGCCCGTTCGGCAACGCCAGATCGAGGCGGGTCGGCTCGCCGATGGCGGCGACGGTGCTGCCGAGCAGACGATCGCTGACGAACACGCTCACCACGGCTTTTTCGCCGGCGCCGTCGGGCGCGACCATGATATCGAGCGCAAGCCGCGCCGCTTTGGTCTTGGCGGGCAGGCCGCGCAGCGAGATGGCGAATGCGATATCGGCGCGGCCGAACACCTCGGCCTGGGCCGGTGCGAGCGCCAGTTCCTCGAAGGTCACGCGCGTGGCAGCGACCTTCGGCTTGGCAACGTCGCCAACCGAAGCCAGCGTGACGCCGCGCGCCGCCGACAGCAGCGGGCTTGCAAACAGCCGGCCGGCACGCAGCGCGCCGGCATCGGACACCAGCAACGCCGGCATGCCGCCGATGCGCACCGCGGCCAATGTGCCGGACGCCGTCGGCGGACCGGCGACGCGCGTTCCTGGCACCTCGATGAAGCCCGCAACCTCGTCGGCGCTCCCGATCAGGACCAGGCCGCGGCTCCAGCGCCGCGTGTCGTCGCTGCGGGTCAGTTCCGGCAGCATCTCGAACCCGTGATGGAAGCTGACGCGCCGTCCAGACGATTTGAGCTGGCGTGCGACGGTCAGCGCCGCCGCAACGTCGGCGATCGCAAGCTTTCGGCCGGAGAGCACGACCGCGACGTCGCGCGGCATCAGCGCCGCGGTGGTCGCGACGTCGAGCGAGGTGGCGCCGATATCGATCTCGATCGCGGATTCCGGGCGTATGGTCAGGCTGTCGCCGATATAGCGCACGTCGATGCAGCGATCCTGGGTCGCCGCGCCCGAATAGCTGAAGGTCAGCTTGAGGAAGCCCTCGCGGCCCTTGGCGCGGTTGAGGGGAATGCGGACCTGGCGGCCCATGCTGCGGCCGTCGAGCGCGATCGCCGCCGCGCTGCGGTCATTGACGATGACTTCAAGGCTGCGCCGCGCCTCGTGCGCGCTCATGTCGTCGAGCGTCAGCGTCAGCTCGGTGGCCGAGAGGCTGGTGCCCTGCGGGAACGGCACGAAGATTTCGCGCCGTCCGCCAAGGTTGGAGAAGCGCAGACCGCTGGCGAAGCCGATGTCCGCGAAGGTCACCGTCGTCAGCAGGCCGGCCGGCCGCGCAACCTCCGCCGGCAGCGCGGCGGTCGAGGCGAGGGTGGTGGACTGCCGCCGCTCGGCCTTCTGGGCCTGCGCTGCCGCGGGCATGAGGGCGCACGCGAGCGCGGCGCCGATGATTACGCTCCTCCACCGGTTCATGGCGGTTACTCCTGACCGGATTGGATTTCGGCGCGTGCCGCGGAGCGCAGCGCCACGATCTCCTGCCGCAGACGGGCAAGCTCGTCCGTGGTCAGCGCGCGCTCGGCCTTGAGCGGTTCGAGCAGGATACGCTCGACCGTGCGCGCCACCTGGCCGGTCGCGACGAATCCCATGGTCGGACCGATGCCGCACAGGTCGTGGGCGCGGCGATGCGCCCGGGCGAGCGCGTCGAATGCCTCGTCGCTTCCGAGCTGCGGGATGGTGGCTTCGATCTCGTCAATGCGCGAGGCAAGCTTGGCGGTAAAACGCTGGCGCACCGCCGCGAAGCGCTCGGCGAAATGATCGGTCGTCACAACGTCCTCCCACGCACTCAACGCAACGTGCTGAATGTGTCATGCGCGAGTTAATTAAATACTGTATTAAATCGTACGAATACTGTATTATGGTAGGTCATTTCAATGTTATTGAGGTAATGGCGTAGTGAGATGCTGCTGTTCGCTAGTAGATTGTACTTACGCGCAACTGCGGACCTGCCGGACCCAGACGCTCGATGCCGGCGGCGGAATCACCCTACAGTCACAGCCACTGCATCGGGCGAGATCGAATGGATTGCTTCGTCTACATCCTCGGCTGCGCCGGCAAGGGTCGGTATTGGACCTATGTGGGCTGGACCAACGACGTCGAGCGTCGCGTCGCCCAGCACAACGCCGGCAAGGGTGCGCGCTCGACCCGCGGCCGGACGTGGGTGCTGTTGCACGTCGAGCAGCATGCCACGCGCCGGGAGGCGATGAGCCGGGAGTGGCACCTCAAGCGCGACCGGTCGTTCCGCAAGCGGTTGGCGCAGGGCCTCAAGACCGATTGAAAGGGCTTAGTCGACGCGCGCCTTGCGAAGGTTGTCGATGACCCGTTCGACGATGTCGAACAGCACCCCGACCTCGGTCTTGGAAAGGCCCTGCCGGGCGAGCGCGTTGACGGCGGTCACGCGCTCGGTCAGCGGCCCTTGCAGCGCCCGGCCGGCCGGCGTCAGCGTGACGTTGATGCGGCGGCGGTCGGCGGCGTCGCGCTCGCGCCGGATCAGCCGGCGCTTTTCCAGTTGATCGATCACGGCGGTGGAGGAGGCGGTCTCGATGCCGATGCGGCGCGAAAGCTCGACCTGAGCCAGGCCTTCGCTCTTCCAAAGCTGCCAGAGGTGCTGAAACTGGCTGAAGCTGATGTCGTGGCGCGCCAATTCCTCGCGCAGCGCGCGGTTGAAGATCATGTCGGCATCGCGCAGCAGCTTGCCGAGGCCGACGCCGGGTGTTTCGCGCCGGCGCACCGCCGTGCGATCGCGCGCCGTGCCGCTGCGGGCCGTCTCGAGGCTGACCATCGGGCATCCTTTCCGCGCGGGCGTTGACCAGATCATAAGATATCATATAATCAGGGCTCGTATAGTCCAAAAGCGCGAGGTTCGTGATGCCCGAGGTCTTGGTGTGCAAGAAGGGCGAGATCGCCGATGGCGGGACGCGGCTGCTCAAGGTCGGCGCGGTCGAGGTCGGCGTGATCTGCCACAAGGGCCAGCACTACGCCTACCGCAACCTCTGCCCGCACCAGGGCGGGCCGGCCTGCGAAGGCCTGAAGATTCCGCAGATCGTCGAAAAGATCGGCGAGAACGGCATCCATCTCGGCCAGGACTTCGACGAAAGCGACATGCACATCGTCTGTCCTTGGCACGGCTGGGAATTTCATCTCAAGGACGGCACCCATGTGATCGACAAGCGGCATCGGCTGAAGAAGTATGATGTCGTCGAGCGCGGCGGCGAAATCTATGTCACAGTCTGAGCGCAACGAAGCGTTTGCGGCAGCGGCGAGCGAAATCGCTGCGACCTGTGCGATGGCTGTCGAAAGCCAGAACTTTGATGGCATCCCCGACGACTCGCTCGGCCAGGTGTTCGGCGCCGTGGTCCGGCTCTACGCAGCGAAGGCGCAGTTGGGCAAGGCGACGCGACCGTTCGGCCGCAACAGCGGCGTGACCGTCACCGACGTGGCGATCACCACCACCGCGCTGCTCGAAAGCGTCAACCTCGAAGTGTTCGAATTGGGCGCCTGGCAGGCGATGTCGGGCATCGGGCGTCTCACGCCCGCACCAGAACGCAAACCATAGGAAGGCGTATCATGCTGACCGACCCGCAGAACTTCGGCGACATGGCGAACCGGGACTTCCGCAATCTGGCGGACCAGGAGTTCGACACCCGCACGCTGCTGCGCAACGCCGCCGAGCAGGCGGTGGCGCGCAAGTACGAGGACTTCCTCATTGTCGACGTCGACTCGCATCACTACGAGACGGAAGCCTTCAAGGAGATCGCCGAGTACATCGAAGATCCGGTGATGCGCTACGAGGCCAAGTTCCAGGGCCATTCGCGCGGCGGCATCACCTCCGAGACCGGCTCCTACCAGGAGATCGCCGGCCGCATCACCCGCTATCCGGAGCGCAAGAACGAAAAGGTGCCGCCGCAGCCGCATCGCGACATCACGCTGATGGAGCGCTGGATGGATTCGATGGGTGTCGACATGGCGATCATGTTCCCGACGCCGATGCTCAACCTGTCGAATTGCCCGCGCATCGCGGTCGAGGTCGCGACCGCGCGGGCCTACAACCGCTGGCTC
>CAMDEB010000145.1 GCA_945893085.1 Rhodoplanes serenus
AAAGCTTGGCCGCACCAGGCAACGTATCGCGCAAATTCATCAGCCACGGCACCCTGGCCGCATAGGGCGCATAGCGCGGCAGGTAGCCCACCAGCCGGTCGTGCAGCGACAACCCGTGTTTCTTCGCCCGCGCGGCCTGCACCTCGATCTTCATCCGCGCCATGTCGACGCCGGTCGGACATTCGCGGCGGCAGGCTTTGCAGGAGACGCAGAGCTTCAGCGTCTCCGCCATCTCCTCCGAGGTGAGCGCGTCCGCGCCGAGCTGGCCGGTGATCGCAAGCCGTAGGCTGTTGGCGCGGCCGCGGGTCACGTCCTTCTCGTCGCGCGTGACGCGGTAGCTCGGGCACATCACGCCGCCTGAGAGCGCGCGGCAGGCGCCGTTGTTGTTGCACATCTCGACCGCGCCCTGGAACCCGCCGCCCGAGCCGGTGTAGGCGGACCAGTCGAGATGCGTGTGCATCTCCTGCGCGGCGTAGCCCGGCCCGTAGCGGAAGTTGGTCGGATCGTCGAACTTCGGCGCGCGTACGATCTTGCCGGGATTGAACAGGCCGCCGGGGTCGAAGCGATCCTTGACCTGCTCAAACGCGCGCACCAGCCGCGTGCCGAACATCACCTCGTGGAACTCTGAGCGCACCAGGCCGTCGCCGTGCTCGCCGGAATGCGAGCCCTTGTATTCGCGGACGAAGGCGAACGCCTGCTCGGCGATGGCGCGCATCGCCTTGACGTCCTTGTCGAGCCGCAGGTTGAGAATCGGCCGCACGTGCAGGCAGCCGACCGAGGCGTGGGCATACCAGGTGCCGCTGGTGCCGTTCTTCTCGAACACGTCGGTCAGCCGCGACGTGTAGTCGGCGAGGTGCTCGAGCGGCACCGCGCAGTCCTCGACGAAGGACACCGGCTTTCCGGCGTCCCTCATCGACATCATGATGTTGAGGCCGGCGGTGCGAAGCTCGGTGATCGCGCCTTGCAGCTTCGGATCGAGCACGTCGACCACGCCGCCCCATTGCGCGCCGCTTTTGTCCCAGCCGAAACCGAGATCGCCCATCAACTCATGCAGACGCGCCAGGCGGCGGACGTTCTCGTCCCATTCGGCCTCGGCGAACTCGACCAGCAGCAGCGCCTGCGGCGCGCCGCGCACGAAGGCCTCCAGCGTCGGGCGGAACATGGCGATATCGCGCGCCAGCGCGACCATGGTGGCGTCGACCAGCTCGACCGCGATCGGCATCAGCTTAACGATGTGCTGCGCCGCGGCCATCGCCTCATGGAAGCTGCCGAAGTGACAGGCCCCGACCGCGCGGCGGCCAAGCAGCGGCGACAGCTTCAATTCGATCGCGGTGGAGAATCCGAGCGTGCCCTCCGAGCCGACCAGGATGTGCGCCAGATTGATGTCGTTCTTGCCCGGCACCAGCGCGTCGATGTTGTAGCCGCCGACCCGGCGCTGCACCTTCGGGAAGCGCGCGGCGATCTCGCCGGCCTCGCGGGCGCCGAGCGCGAACAGGTCGCGCGCCAGCGGGCGCAGCGGCGAGTTCGCCGGCAGATCGGAGAGATCGGCGGCGACGGGTCCGAAGTTCGCCTTCGAGCCGTCGGCGAGCAGCGCGTCGATCGACATCACGTTCTCGCGCGTGTTGCCATAGCGCAGCGAGCGGCCGCCACAGGAGTTGTTCGCGGTCATGCCGCCGATGGTGGCGCGCGAGGCGGTCGAGACGTCGACCGGGAACCACAGGCCGTGACCTTTAAGCTGGCGATTGAGGTCGTCGAGCACGATCCCCGGCTCGACCCGGCAGCGCCGGCCGGTCACGTCCAGATCGAGAATGCGGTTGAGATGCTTCGAGCAGTCGATGACCAGCGAGGCGTTGACGGTCTGGCCGGACTGCGACGAGCCGCCGCCGCGGGGCAGCACGCTGACGCCCTCTGCACGGGAAATCGCTATCGCCCGTTCGGTTTCTTCTATCGTGCGCGGCGTCACCACGCCGAGCGGCATGATCTGGTAGTGCGAGGCATCGGTCGCGTAGCGGCCCCGCGTGAAACGGTCGAAATGGACGCCGCCGGAGACTTCGGCCTTCAGGCGGCGTTCGAGGCCCGGGAGCAGGCTATCGGCCATTCATCCTCGCGGAAAAGCGTGCCCCGCAGGCGGGGCTTGACCAGACTGTCGCATCCGGTGTTTCTGCCCGCAAGAATCCATCCCAACCGGAGCTTTCGCCGATGGCCCAGAATTCCGCACGCACTGCCGGGCGCCATTTCCTGCAGATTCCGGGGCCGTCGCCGCTACCCGACCGCATCCTGCGGGCGATGGACACGCCGATCATCGACCACCGCGGGCCGGAGTTCTCCAAGCTGGCCAAGCGCTGCCTGGACGGCATCAAGACCATCTTCAAGACCACCAATCCGGTGATCATCTACACCGCGACCGGCACCGGCGCGTGGGAAGGCGCCTTGGTCAACACGCTGAACGCTGGCGACCGCGTGCTGATGGTCGACACCGGGCAGTTCGCGACGCTGTGGAAGAAGATGGCGGAGAAGCTCGGGCTGAAGCCTGAGTTCATCGAGACCGACTGGCGCACCGGCGCCGATCCGAAGCTGATCGAGGCCAGGTTGCGCGAGGATAAGAACAAGGAGATCAAGGCGGTCTGCGTCCTGCACAACGAGACCTCGACCGGCGCGCTATCGCCGATCGCGGAGATCCGCAAGGCGATCGACGCCGCCGGCCATCCGGCGCTGTTCATGGTCGACACCATCTCCTCGCTCGCCTCGGTCGACTATCGTCACGACGAATGGGGCGTCGACGTCTCGATCGGCGGCGCGCAGAAGGGCCTGATGCTGCCGCCCGGCATGGCGTTCAACGCCGTGAGTGACAAGGCGCTGGCCGCCAACAAAAACTCGAAACTGCCGAAGTCGTTCTTCGCCTGGGACGAAATGCTGACGATGAACAAGATCGGCTTCTTTCCCTACACGCCGGCGACGCAGATGCTGCACGGCCTGATCGTCGGCATCGAGATGCTGCACGAGGAAGGGCTCGACAACGTGTTCTCGCGGCATGAGCGCTTCGCCGAGGCGACGCGCCGCGCGGTCCGCGCCTGGGGCCTGGAGATCATGTGCAAGGACCCGAAGTACTATTCGCCGACCATTACCGCAGTGATGCTGCCGGAGGGCCAGGACGCCGACAAGTTCCGCGGTGTCGCGCTCGATACGTTCAATATCGCCTATGGCGCGAGCTTCGGCCGCTACACCGGCAAGTACTTCCGCATCGGCCATCTGGGCGACATCAACGACGGCACGCTGGTCGGCGCGCTGGCGATCACCGAGATGGCGCTGGGGCTCAGTGGCATTCCGCACAAGAAGGGCGGCGTGCAGGCGGCGATGGATTACATCGTGTCCGCGCATTCCGGCGGCGCGCGGGCGGCGGCGGAGTAGTTGATCCTGTTGCGCCGTCATGGCCGGGCTTGTCCCGGCCCTCCACGTCTGTTTTGCTTGTAGCAAAGGCGTGGATGCCCGGGCATGACGGGAGGTGATGCATGAGACGGATCTGCTGCGCGCTTGCGCTCCTGACGCTTGTGGCCGCCGCCACCCCCGCCCTCGCCCAGACCTACCCCAACCGGCCGATCCGCATCTTCGTGCCGTTCGCGGCCGGCGGGGCGGTGGACACGCTGGCGCGGCTGGTCGGCCAGAAGCTCTCCGAGAACCTCGGCCAGTCGGTGATCGTGGAAAACCGCGCCGGCGCCGGCGGCAATCTGGCGGCCGACCTGGTCGCCAAGGCCGCGCCCGACGGCTACACCGTGCTGATCACGCCCAACGGCCTGGCGATCAGCCCCTCGCTCTACAAGACGCTGCCGTTCGACGTGACCCGGGACTTCATCCCGGTCACCCAGCTCGTCGCCTCGCAACTGGTCGTCGCCGCCAATCCGAAGCTGCCGGCGAACTCGATCGCCGAACTGATCGCGCTCGCAAAGTCGAAGCCCGGCGGCCTGAACTACGGCTCGACCGGCATCGGCAACCCGCTGCATCTGACCATGGAGATGCTGAAAAGCGCCGCCGGCATCGACATCCAGGCGGTGCCCTACCGCGGCGATGCGCCGCTCAACGCCGGCCTGATCGCGGGCGAGATCCAGGTGGCGGTGGTGCCACTGTCGACGACAGTGCAGCACGTGCAAGCCGGCACGCTCAAGGCGCTGGCGACCGGCGGCAGCAAACGTTCGCCGGCGCTGAACAACGTCGCGATCGTCGCCGAGACCATCCCCGGCTTCGAATCCTCGAGCTGGCAAGGGTTCTTCGTGCCCGCCGGAACGCCGCGCGAGATCGTGACGACGCTGCAGCGCGAGACCGCCAAGGTCCTGCAACTGCCCGACGTCCAGGCCCGTCTGCGCGCCGGCGGCAACGAACCGGTCGGCAGCACGCCGGAGGAGTTCAACGTCCGCTTCAAGGCCGACATCGCTAAGTTTGCGAAGATCATCGCCGACGCGAAAATCCCGAAGCAGGATTAAGCGGCGCAACGGAGCGAGCCTATGAAACGGCTGTGCCTTGCGGTTGCGATGAGCCTCGCGGCCGTAGGCTTTGTCGGCGAGGCGCGGGCGCAGTCTTATCCCACGCGCACCATCCGGATCGTGGTGCCATTCGCGCCCGGCGGCGGCGTCGACACACTGGCGCGTCTGGTCGGGACCAAGCTTTCCGAGCTGGTCGGCCAGCCGGTGGTGGTCGAACATCGCCCCGGAGCCGGCGGCAATCTCGGCGCCGATGCGGTCGCGAAGTCGGCACCGGACGGTTACACGCTGCTGCTCACGGTCAGCGGATTGGCGATCAGCCCTGCGCTCTACCGCACGCTGCCGTTCGATCCCGTCAAAGATCTCATTCCGGTCACCGAGGTGATCTCCACGGCGCTGGTGCTGGTGCTCAATCCGAAGGTGCCGATTACGTCGACCGAGCAGCTTGTCGCGCTGACCAAATCCCGCCCCGGCAGTCTCAACTACGGCTCCAGCGGGCTCGGTGCTCCGCTCCACCTCGCCATGGAAATCCTCAAGCACTCGGCGGGCGTCGATATCGTGCACGTGCCGTACCGGGGCGACGCGCCACTGAACGCGGCGCTGATCGCGGGCGACGTGCAGATGGCCTTCGTCCCGCAACTGTCCGGCCTGCCGCTGATCAAGTCCGGCCTCGTGCGGGCCGTCGGCGTGACCGGCACGGTCCGGTCGTCGGCCCTGCCAGATGTGCCCACGATTGCCGAGGCAAAGATCGCCGGTCTCGAGACATCGAGCTGGAACGGAATCTTCGTACCTGCCGGCACGCCGCGGGCGATCGTGTCGATCATTCAGAAGGAAATCGCGCGGGTCATCAACAGCCCCGACGTCGCCGAGCGCATCCGGGCCGTCGGCAGCGAGACGGTCGGCAGCACGACCGAAGCGTTCGACGCCAAGTTCAAGGCGGAGGTGGCGCGGTTCGCCAAGGTGATCGACGAGGCGAAAATTCCGAAACTGGATTGAAACCGGGCTCCCGCATCTGCGGTGCACTGCGCGCGGGACACGAAGCAGCGCCTACTGCTTCTCAATCCCCGCGTCTTTCACCACCTCTGCCCATTTGGCGATCTCCGAGGCGATGAATTTCTCCAGCTCGTCCGGCGTGCTGGTGAGCGGCTCGATCGCCAGCCCCTGCAGCCGGTCGCGGACATCCGCGCGCCCGAGATAAGCCATCAGCACCGCATTGAGCTTGTCGACAATCGGCCGCGGCGTGCCGGCGCGCGCCACCACCGAGAACCAGCCGGTCGCCGCATAGCCCGGCAGTCCGGCCTCGGCGATGGTCGGGATGTCCGGCGCAGCCTTGATCCGCTCCCGCGATGTCACGCCGAACGCCTTGACCTTGCGCTCCTGGATCAGCGGCAGCGCCACCGCGAGGTCGACCATCATCATCGGTATCTGGCCGGACACGACATCGGTCAGCGCGGCGACGCTGCCGCGATAGGGCACCTGCTGCGCGCGAGCGCCGATCATCTTGAGGAACATTTCCATGAACAGGTGATGCGGCGTCGAGGCGCCCGAGGTGCCGTAGCTCATCCGGCCGTTGCTGCTCTTGATCATCGCGATCAACTCCGGCAGCGAGCCAACGCCGAGCGACGGATTGGCAACCAGCGCGAACTGCGCCGAGCCGACGAGCCCGACCGGTGCGAAATCCTTCACCGTGTCGTAGGGCAGCGCCTTGAAGACGCTCGGACCGATGGCGAGCGTGGTGATCGGCGCCAGCAGCAGCGTGTAGCCATCGGCCGGCGATTTCGCCACCGCGCCGGCCGCGATCTGCGTACCGGCGCCCGGGCGATTGTCGACCACGACCGGCTGCTTCAGCTTGTCCTGCAGCTCCTGCGCCAGCATGCGGGTGAGGATGTCGGTGCCGCCGCCGGGCGGAAACGGGCAGATGAAGGTGATGGTGCGGGTGGGATAGTCGGCGGGTTGGGCGATGGCGCCGTCGGCAATGACGAACGACGTGACACACAGTGCGGCGGCGAGCACGTTTTTCATTGTCTGAGCCTCCCCCAGGTGGACTCAGTCTAGATGCCACAAACCCCGCTGTCGTGCCTACCTTCGCGGGGACGACAGTTGAGAGAGTGGAAAGATCGCCTACGCCGCGATCTTCACATATTCGAAGTTGCCCGGCCGGTTGTCGATGCCGACCTTGGGCGGCGAAATCCACGACGCGAACTTGCCGGGCTCGCTGACCGGCTTCATCAGCGAGGCGATGAAGTCGCCGTCGGCGGTGGACGGCAGATACTTGTCCTTTTCCTTCGCCCAGCTCACCTCATCGAGCAGCACGCCGGTCGGCGTCGCCTGCACGTCCTTGAACTCGCCGATCTGGCGATGGAACGCGACATGCGGCAGCGCCAGGCGGAACTGCACGCCGGTGCGCTCGATGATCTTGTTGAAGCGCTCGATGCCCTTGGCGCAGTCGCGGGTGTAGTCGTCGCGCAGCCGCATGTTGAGCGCGGTCAGCGCCGGCTCGTCGACCAGCTTGATCTGCCCGTCGACATATTTCAGCACCGGATAGGTCGAGCTCTCCAGCCGGTGATCGTCGGTGAGCGCGTTCTCGCGGAAGCGGCCCTTGATCCCGGCGTTGAACGCGTTCGCCGCGTTGGTCGAAACCTCCGAGCCGAACAGGTCGAGCGACAGCGAATAATGCAGGTTGAGCTTCTTCTGGATGGTCGGCAGATCGACCACGCCGAGCGCGCGGACCTTGGCAATGTCGTTCGGGTCGTCGATGCCCGCCGCCTTCATCGCCTCGCAGCTGCGCTGGATGGTGCGGCCGATGCCGGTCTCGCCCACGAACATGTGGTGCGCCTCTTCGGTCAGCATGAAGCGGCAGGTGCGCGACAGCGGATCGAAGCCCGATTGCGCGAGCGACTCCAGCTGCATCTTGCCGTCGCGGTCGGTGAAGAACGTGAACATGAAGAACGACAGCCAGTCCGGCGTCGCTTCGTTGAAGGCGCCGAGCATGCGCGGCGAATCCGCGCTGCCGGAGCGGCGGCGCAGCAGCTCGTCGGCCTCCTCGCGGCCATCGCGGCCAAAATACTTGTGCAGCAGATAGACCATCGCCCAGAGGTGGCGGCCCTCCTCGACGTTGACCTGGAACAGGTTGCGCATGTCGTAGAGCGACGGCGCCGTCTTGCCGAGATAGCGCTGCTGCTCGACCGACGCGGGTTCGGTGTCGCCCTGGATGACGACGAGGCGACGCAGCATGGCGCGATATTCGCCGGGGATTTCCTGCCAGGCCGGCTCGCCGAGATGCTTGCCGAACGGAACCGTGCGGTTCTCCTCCTGCGGCGCTAGTAGAATCCCCCAGCGGTATTCCGGCATCCTTACATAGTCGAACTTGGCCCAGCCCTTCGGATCGACCGAGACGGCGGTACGCAGGAACACCAACGCGTCCTGGAAGCCGTCCGGCCCCATGTCCTTCCACCAGTCGAGATAGCCGGGGTGCCAGCCCTCCAGCGCCTTGAGCACGCGGCGATCCTCGGTGAGGTTGACGTTGTTCGGAATTTTTTCCGAGTAGTCGACGTTGATGAGGTCCATGGCGTGCTCCTACCCTGTTCGTGTCCCAGACGCGGTGCAGCGCGTAGCGGTGCACCGCAGATCCGGGACCGTTCCAGACACTGACTTCGTTGCGGTCCCGGGTCTGCAGCGCATCACTTCGTGCTGCGCTGCGCCCGGGACACGAACTCCTACACCCTCTTCGTATCGAACACGGCCTTTTGGCCGGTTCCGTACCGCTTCAACGCGCCCTCTTCACCAACAGCGTTGGGGCGCTGGAATATCCAGTTCTGCCACGCGGTGAGCCGGGCGAAAATCTTGCTCTCCATGGTCTCGGGCCCGCCGAACCGCAGGTTCGCCTCCAGGCCGGTGAGACCATCGGCTGAGAAGCTGGCGCGTTCCTCGAGGAAGACGCGGATCTCGTCCTCCCAGTCGATGTCGTCGAGCGCGAACGTGACAAGGCCAAGCTCCTCGGCGGCTTCCGCGTCGAGCATTGTCCCGATCTGCTCGCGCGCGCGCTCCACCGCGGATTCGTCGGCGAGGAAGCGGCTGCCAAGCCGCGTCAGCCCGTTCGACATCGGATAAGGGCCGAAATTGCAGGCATCGAGCGCAATGGCGGCCGGCGGCCGGTTGTCGCCGTCGTGCTGCCCGACCAGCATGTAGGCCCGGTCGGCGGCGAAAATAAGTTCCGCCAATGTTCCGGCAAAACACGAGCCGGGCTCGATTAGCGCCACCAGGGTGCGCGAGGTGAGATCGACGCGCTTGAGCACGCGCTTCCATTTCAGCCGAATTTCGCGGGCGAGCCAGTGGTCCTTTTGCGCGTCGAGGAATTTGTCGTAGGCGAGCACGGCCGCCGGATCGCCCTCCGACTTGAACACGATCGCCGCCGTGTCGAACTCATTGATGCGAATGTCGAGGATAGCGTCGTCCAGCTCGCGCGCCAGCGCCAGCGGCCAGAACGCCGAGCCTTGCGCCGCCATCGCCTCGGCATCGGCCGGCGGCGGCGCATCGGAGCCGCGCAAGGTGACGGTCGCAATGCGATCGGCAATCTCAACGGAAACGTGCTTGCTCTCGCGGCCGCCAGTGGTGGCTTTGATTTCGAGCGGCGCGAGCGCGATCCCTTTTGCGTTAACGGGACGGTCCGACTTCGCGGCGAATTCCTTGGCGCGCGTTTTCACCGCCTCGTCGAGCTTGGAATTCGGCACCACCTCGTCGACCAGCCGCCATTCGACCGCGCGCTTGCCCTTGATGCCCTCCTCGGTGGTGCAGAACACGTCGGCGTGGTCGCGCCGCACCTTGCGCTTGTCGGTGATGCGGGTGAGCCCGCCGGTGCCCGGCAGCACCGCGAGCAGCGGCAATTCCGGCAGCGACACCGTCGAGGAGCCGTCATCGGTGAGGATGATGTGGTCGGCGGCGAGCGCCAGTTCGTAGCCGCCGCCGGCACAGGAGCCCGTGACCACGCAGACCATGCGCTGGCCGGAGAACTCGCTGGCGTCTTCGATGGCGTTGCGGGTCTCGTTGGTGAACTTGCAGAAATTCACCTTGTGGGCGTGGCTCGCGCCCGCCAGCATGCGGATGTTGGCGCCGGCGCAGAACACCCGCGGCTTGCCGGAGCGCAGCAGGATGACGCGCACCTGCGGTTGTTCGAAGCGGAGCCGCTCCAGCGCGTCGGCGAGTTCAATGTCGACGCCGAGGTCGTAGGAGTTGAGCTTGAGCTGATAGCCCTCGAACAACGGCGCGTTCTCGTCCACGTCCATGGTCAGCGTGGCGACGTCGCCGGAGGTGGCGAGCTTCCAATGATGATAGCGCGACGGATCGGTCTTGAAGTCGATCCTGCTCTTGCCATCAGACAGCTTGCGATCCGATTCAGCCATTTCGCACAACCCAAGTCACGTCATGGCCGGGCGTGTCCCGGCC
>CAMDEB010000146.1 GCA_945893085.1 Rhodoplanes serenus
GGTCGGCAGGATTTCCGCTTCCAGCACGATCTCGGCATCGGCGATGTAGGGCATGTCGATGGTTTCGCATTGCGCGAGCTCGACCGGCTGCGGCAGGCGGGCGAGCTTGTCGACCTGCACCAGGCGGTCGATATCCGCCACATCGCGACGCTGGTCGACCAGGCCAAAACCGCGCTCTATTTCCACAATGTGATCGGCTACGACATGCCGGTGGTGTCCGGCATCATCCGCTCGCGCGAGCGCGCCATCATGTCGATGGGCTGCGAGACCTACCGGGAGATCGAAGACAAGCTCCAGCACGCGATCAACCACCCGATCCCGCCGAAATACGTCAACACCTCGCCGACCCGCGAGGTGGTGATGAAGGGCGACGACGTCGACCTCTACAAGCTGCCGATCCCGATGTCGTCGATCTACGACGGCGGCCCGATGATCACCGCCGGCGTCGTCATTGCGCGCGATCCGGAGCTTGGCATGAACAGCGGCATCTACCGCTTCATCGTCAAGGAGAAGAACCTCACCGGCATCGACATCGTCACGCCCAACAACATGCGGCTGTTCGCGCAGCGCGCCTTCGAGGCCGGACGGCCCTGCCCGATCTCGATCAGCATCGGCACCCATCCGATCGAGATCACCGGCTCGGGCTATCGTGCGCCGCTTGGCGTCGACGAGATGGCGATCGCCGGCGGATTGCGCGGCGAGCCGGTCGAGCTCGCGCAATGCGAAACCATCGACATGCCCTACATCGCCGATGCCGAGATCGTGCTGGAAGCGGAAATCCTGCCGACCGGCTGGACCTGGCCGGAGGGACGCTTCGGCGAGTTCACCCGGCTGATGGGCGGGCTACACTGGAATCCGCTGCTGCGCATCAAGGCGGTGTCGATGCGCAAGGACGCGGTCTACTACAACCTGCACATGCCGTGGGAGAACACCTGGCTCGCGGCGCCGACCCGCTACGCGCAGATCCGCACTGCGCTCAAGACCGCGAACGTGACGGTCACGGACATCAACGTCACGCTTGGCGGCTGCGCGTTCTGGCACGCGGTGATCTCGATCAAGAAGTCGCCGGGTGAAGGCAAGAACGCGCTGCTCGCCGCGCTCTCGGTGATGGACCTCAAGCATGTCGTGGTGGTGGACGACGACATCGACATCAACGACCCGACCGACGTCGAATGGGCGATTGCGACCCGGGTCCAGGGCGACAAGGACGTGATCGTCATTCCCGGCGCAAGGGCGAAGCCGCTCGATCCGAGCCTGCCGCAGGGCGCGGGCGTGGTGCCGGTCGGCGCCAAGGTGGGCATCGATGCCACCATCCCGGAGGGCATTCCGAAGGAGCACTACGAGCGCATCACCTACGCCTATGCCGACAAGGCCAAGATCGACGACTACGTGAAGGGCAAGAAGGACATCGCCGGCACCTCGGGCGACGAGAAGGCGGTGGCGGCGCTGGCCGAGAAGATTCTGGCGGTGATCGACAAGGAGCCGCTCTACTACACCGACATCGCCGAACGCTTCTCCTCGTTCGACTTCCGCACCGTGGCGCGGGCGCTCGGCCACCTGCACGAGACCGAAAAGCTCTGGCAGGACCCACGCGGGCGGATGTGCGTGCGCGGCTCGAAATTCGCCGCCAGGCCGCCGGCCAAATAGCCGGGAAGGCCCTCGCTTTCCGGCTCCAGCCGGATCAAAATCCACCTCAAGCCCGGCCGCGTGCGGCCGGCAGACATGCAATGGGAGAGAATGCCGTGCTGACCAGACCCGACAAGGTGAAGCTGCATACGCTGCTGGGCAACTATGCCAACGTGATGGCGATCAAGGACGGGCGGGTCAAATCCGATCTGGTGGAGTTCGACTTCCCGGACTTCCCGGTGGCGAACAAGGGCTTCAAGCCGCTGGTGCGCGACGGCAAGTTCGACTTGGGCGAGCTCGCAATCGTCACCTTCCTGCAGGCCAAGGCCGCCGGAAAGCCCTATGTGCTGATCCCGGCGACCGTGGTCGGCCGCGGCCAGCTCCACACCGTCGGCTACAATTCCGAGCGCGGGACGATGAAGCCGGCCGATCTCAACGGCAAGACCTTCGGCGTGCGCTCCTACACCCAGACCACCGGCATCTGGGTGCGCGGCATCCTGGCGGAGGACTACGGCGTCGACTGGAGCAAGGTGAAGATCGTCACCATGGAGGACCCGCACGTCGCCGAATACAAGGACCCCTCGTTCGTGCAGCGCGCGCCCGAGACCAAGCAATTGCCGCAGATGCTGATCGACGGCGAGGTCGACGCCGCGCTGCTCGGCGACAAGTTCCCCGATCCCAAATTCAAGACGCTGGTGCCGGACGCCGAGGCCGCCAACATTCAATGGGCCAAGAGCCACGGCGGCGTGCCGATCAACCACATGCTGGTGATCCGCTCGTCGATCTCCAAGGAGCAGCCCGAGGTGGTGCGCGAGGTGTTCCGGCTGTTCCGCGAGGCGCGGCAGGCGAGCGGCCCGGCGAAGGACGGGCTCGACGCCTATCGGTTCGGCGTCGAGGCCAACCGGCAGTCGCTGGAACGCATCATCGACTATTCGGTGAAGCAGCAGATGATCCCGCGCAAGTTCACCGTCGACGAGCTGTTCGACGACGTAACGCGGGCGCTCGGCGCCTGAGGGAGGCCATCATGCGTGCACTGCTCCGGCCGGCCATTCTCGGGCTCTCGCTGTTGGCGAGCGGCGCGGCGTTCGCACAGACCGCCGCTGACGTGCAGCGCTATCCCGACCGGCCGATCCGCATCGTCGTGCCGTTCCCGGCCGGCGGGCCGACCGACGTCAACATCCGCATCATCGCCCAGAAGCTGACCGAGAACCTGGGCCAGGGCATCGTCATCGAAAACCGCCCGGGCGCCAACACCGGCATTGGCGCGCAGATGGTGGCCAAGGCCGCGCCGGACGGCTACACGCTGCTCGCCGCCATGGATACGACGCTGGTGATGAATCCGGCCACCGGCACGGCGATGAACTACGACCCGTTCAAGGACTTCGCACCGATCACGCTGACGGCGAAGAACACCTCGCTGCTCACCGTGCGCGCCAGCGACGGACCGAAGACGATCCAGGAGCTGATCGCCCGCGGCAAGGCCAGCCAGAGCAAGCTGAACTACGGCGCCGGCATCATCATCACGCGGCTCGCAGGCGCGCAGTTCGCCAAGGCCGCCGGCATCGACGTGGTGCTGGTGCCCTACAAGGGCAGCGCCGAAGTGGTGCAGGGCCTGCTCACCGGCAGCGTCGATTTCATCGTCGACGGCATCGCGCCAAGCCTGCCGCTCATTCGCAGCGGGCAGTTCCGCGCGCTCGCCAAGCTCAACAACCGCACGCTGGCGATGCTGCCCGACGTCAAGCCGCTGGCCGAGGCCTCGGGGCTGCCGCTGCCGGAAATGTCAAGCTGGATCGGCCTGGTCGCGCCCGCCGGCACGCCGCCCGCGATCGTCGAGAAGCTGCACCGCGAGGTGGTGAAGGTCTATGCCGATCCGGTGGTCGCCGACCGGCTGGAAAAGGCCGGCATCCTCGCCGTAACCACGACGCCCGCGGAATTCGACGCGTTCTTCCGCGAAGAGGCCGCACGCTGGACCAAAATCTACAAGGAAAGCGGCATCAAGCTCGATTGAACGCGCGAACGGAGTGACCGCGATGAACGTCATCAGCAAGATGGACACAGGTTCCAGCGCGCAGCTCGGTATACCGCGCGCGCGCGTCGGGCTCATCATCCCCTCGGTCAACACCTTCAGCGAGCCGCAGTTCAACCATTTCGCGCCGGCAGGCCTCGGCATCCATGTGGCGCGGGCGCGCGTTGCCGGCAGTTGGAAACGGCCGCTGCCGGAAATGGCCGACGAAATCGCCACCTCGGCGAAGCTGCTGTCGGACTGCCATCCCGATCTGATCGTGTTCCACTGCACCGACACGTCGATGACGCAAGGGCCGCAAGGCGAGGGCAAGATCCTCGACATCGTGCGCGAGGCCACCGGCATCGAGGCGATGGCGACCAGCCGGCTGGTGCTGGAGGCGCTGCAGCTTCTCGGCATGCGCAAGGTCGTGCTGCTCACGCCCTACAAGAGCAACAAGCCGGTGATCGACTATCTCAACGCCTCGGGCATCACCGTGCTGCGCGACGTAGCCCTCGCCCTCGAACCCAAGGACTTCGGCAAGGTGACGCCGGCGCAGTGGGCGGAGCTCGCGGCCAAGAACGACGGTCCGGACGCCGACGGCATTTTCCTCTCCTGCACCAACACCACCCAGATCGAGGCGATCGCCGACATCGAGCGCACCCTCGGCAAGCCGGTGGTCAACAGCAATCAGGCCGTCTTGTGGGGCTGTGTGAAGCGGCTGCGGACGAGGCTCGCGCCGCTTGCGCCGATGCCGGAATTGGGACGGCTGATGGGGCATTTGAATTAACGCGGCATCGTCTCAACCCACCAGAAACAACCGGGAGCATCACTCATGGCTGTCATGCTGCGCGCTACCTCGCTCGCTCTGCTGGTCGGTGCCTTGGCGTTGCCTTCGTCCGCACCGTCGGCGCAGGAATACCCTTCGAGGCCGGTCCGCTTGATCGTACCGCTCGGCGCCGGCGGCCCCACCGATCTGGTGGGACGCTATCTCGCCCAGGCGCTGAGCGAGCAGCTCAAGCAGTCGTTCTTCGTCGAGAATCGCCCGGGAGCCGCCGGTCTCATCGGCACGGTCGAAGCGGCGAAGTCGGCGCCGGACGGTTACACCTTGCTGGTGGTCGCCTCGCCTCACATCAATCTGGAAATACTCAATCCCAACAAGCCATACCAATTGATGCGCGATTTTGCCGCCGTGGCGCCGGCCTTCTCCTACGACGCCCTCATGGTGGTGCACCCGTCGGTGCCGGCGAAAACCGTCAAGGAGCTTATCGCGCTCGCCAAAGCCAAGCCCGGAAGCCTCACCTACGCCTCGTCCGGACCGGGATCGAACAAGCATATGGGCGGCGAGCTGTTCAAGCTGATGACCGGAACCGACCTGCTCCACGTCGCCTACAAGGGCAGCACCGGCGCGCGCAACGATATCATCGGCGGGCACGTGCATATGATGTTCGACGAGATTCCCGCCGTCGGACCCAATGTGCTGGCGGGACAAGTGAGAGCATTGGGCACGACAGGGACGAAGCGCGCGGCGGGTTTCCCCGACGTGCCGACCGTCTCGGAGGCCGGAGTGCCGGGCTATGAGCACACCGGCTGGTCCGGCATCATGGTGCCGGCCGGAACGCCAAAGCCGATCGTCGATCGGCTCAACGCCGAGATCAACAAGCTCCTCGCCAAGCCCGAGGTGAAGGCGATCTGGGCGAAACAGGGCGCCGAAATCATGTCGATGACGCCCACCCAGTTCGAGGCGTATTTGCATGCCGACCTCGAGAAGTGGACCAAGGTCGTGAAGGATGCCCGCATCAAGATCGATTGAGCCACGGCCGCGCCGGATGACGGCGGGAGCGTGCAACGGGAGGTTAAGATGACGTCCATTCGTGCCGGCCTGGCCTGCTTGGCCACGCTCATCGCCCTCGCCTCGCCGGTTTTCGCCCAGGCCTACCCCACCCGCTCGATCACGCTGATCGTGCCGTTCGCCCCCGGCGGGCCGGCGGATTTCATCGGCCGGCTGATCGGCCTCAAGCTCAGCGAGGAGCTCGGCCAGCAGATCGTCGTCGACAACCGCTCCGGCGCCAACACCATCGTCGGCGCGCAGGCGGTGGCGAAGGCCAGACCCGACGGTTACACGCTGCTGCTGGCGATCGACGGCACGCTGGTGATGAACCCGTTCCTCTACGCGTCGCTGCCCTACGACCCGTTCAAGGACTTCGTGCCGATCACGCTGGTTGCGGCGGTGCCCTCCGCGCTGACTGCCAACATCAAAGTGCCGTCGAATACGCTCAAGGAGGTGATCGACGCCGAGAAGGCCAAGCCCGGCACGTTCCAGATCGGCGTCAGCACGCCGACCTCGCAGGTCGCGATCGGGCTGCTCAACCAGCTCGCCGGCACCAACATGCAGATGGTGCCCTACCGCGGCGGCACGACGCAGATCACCGGGCTGCTCGCCGGCGACATTCCGCTTGGCCACGAGAGCGTCAACGTGTCGCTGCCGCTCTATCGCGACAAGAAGATCAAGATCGTCGCGCTGACCGGCACCAAGCGGCTGTCGCTCGCGCCCGAGCTGCCGATCTTCGCGGAGACGTTCCCGGGCTTCGACCTCGGCATCTGGCAGAGCGTCGTGGCGCCGGCCGGCACGCCGAAAGAGATCGTCGACAAGCTGCACGCCGCGATCAAGAAGGTGATGGCGACGGCGGACGTGCGCGACCGGTTCATTGCGGCGGGCATCGAGCCCGCGATCAGCGACAGCCCGGATGCGTTCGGCGCCTTCGTGCGCGCGCAGGCCGAGACGCGAGCCAAGATCATCAAGGCCGTGGGAATGAAGATCGAGTAGGCAGCAGATTCCTGCCCTCTCCATTCGTCATGGCCGGGCATGACGGAGTGCCAATTCAGCGCTTCGCCCGCACGCCCACGCGCTCGAGCCGCGGCAGCACCTCGTCGCAGAAGAACGGCAGCTCTTGCAGATAATTCACGAATGAGAAGCCGATGCCGCGCAGACCGGCGCGGCTCAGATCAGCGAGCGTCTGCGCGATCTGGTCGGGATCGCCGACCATGATCAGGCCGCCCATGCCGTTGATGTAGCCCTGGCGCTGACGGCGGAATTCGTCCTCGCCGACGGTCGCGACCGAGATGTTCTTTTTGGCGAGAATGCCGTCCACCGCCGACCAGTCGCCGTTCTCCATCAGCGCGTAGCGGTAATACTCCTCGGCTTCCTTCTGGGTCCGCCGGCAGGTCACCACGCCGACGCCATAGACATCGAGCTCACGGCCGTGGGCGCGCGCTTCATCCTTGGCGGCCTTCACGCGCGCCGCATTGTCCTCCATCGAGGTACGCGACGCGTTGGTGAAGAACGCATCGCAGTTGCGGATGGCAAAGGAACGGCCGGTCTGCGAGGCGCCGGCGTTCATGATCAGCGGCCGCGAGCCGCCATGGGGCTTCGGCTTGGCGCGCACGCCCTTGAGCTTGATGAACTGGCCGTTGAAATCGAAATCGTCCTGCGGCCCCCACGCCATCTTCACGGCGTCGAGCCCCTCCTGGGCGTATTCGTAACGCTGCTCGTGCTCGCGCTGGGTGACGCCGAACATCTGGAACTCGTCCTCGTTCCAGCCGACGACGATATTGAGGCCGAAACGCCCCTGCCCGATATGGTCGGCGGTGACGAACTCCTTGGCGGCGATGATCGGATTGAACAGTGGCGCATGCACCGTGCCGAACACGATGATGCGCTTGGTCGCGGCCAAGAGGCCCGAGGCCCAGGTCAGCGTCTCGAGCGTGGTGCCCATATAGTCGGTGTCGCCGCCGTAGCCCTTCCAGCGCGCGACCGGCAGCAGGAAGTCGATGCCGGCCTCATCGGCCATGCGGGCGAGCTTGAGGTTATCGGGCCAGCTTCCGGTCCAGCGCTCCGGCACCATGGTCACCGCGCGCCCGGACGAGCAGTTGAGACCGAACAGCCCGATCTTCAGTTCGTTGGCGTTGTACATCGCCATCCGGTCGCGCATCGCGATTTCGGAAGCCTTGGCTCCGACGTCATTCATGTGCGGCCTATATCCCCGTCGATTCCTACCGACGGGGACAATAACAGGAATGTTTCGATTTTTGACTGTCCATGTGTCGGAACGGACCCCGAAACCCAGGGGCGCAACGAGCTTGGCAAGTCGAGCCTTGGTCATCAGCCGTTAAGGCAGTTGACGGGCATGGAGCACTTCCACATCCTGGAGGGTGCTGAGGGGTGCGTAGGATGGCTGCGTCAGACATCGCGATCATCGCGGTTATTCTCGTTGCCGTCGCAGGCCTTGGCTTTGCGCTGTGGCGCGGCACGAGGTCCAGCACGGCATTGCCAGCCGAGGAACCCGCGCCGTCAACCGAAGACAGCGTCCGCCCAGTCGAGACCGTCGTCGAGGTTGCCAACCCGATGCCGGACATCAACGAACGGATCCTGCCGCCCGATAAGGAAGCCGTTCTGCTCAATGCCATCAAGGAACTGTTTCCGCATGGCCGCATCGGCACCGACGATTGGCAGCCCATTGTGGCGGCCGAACTTCAGAGCCGGCTTTATTGGTTCAAGTATCGCTACACGCCATGGATGAAATCGGTGTTGCCGCTAGACGGCGCCCGCGTCCTTGAGATTGGCGCAGGCACCGGTTGCTCAACGATTCCTTTGTTGGAATCGGGAGCAACCGTAACATCTCTCGATATTTCCCAGGTGGACCTGAAAATCGCCAAGCTCAGGGCCGAACTGCATGGCGTGGCGGATCGGGTCACGTTTCATTGTATGAACGCCGCCGATATCGGCGGCATGTTCGAAAAGTCGGCCTTCGATCTGATCGTCTATTTTGCCTCGCTGGAACATATGACCACTCAGGCTGAAAGCGATCGCCACCAGGGCTGACGCGATCGCCCAATAGAGGTTCGGCACCTTCCACAATCGCGTCAGGATGCGAAACAGGAAATAGCTCAACCCGCCGTAGGTGACGCCGAGGAAAGCTGCAAAGGCCTGCGGCGCGTCGCGAAACAGCGCATAGCTGATCCAGGAAACCAGCGTCATGATCGGCTGGAGATGGATCGAATAATATGTGGCGGGAGAGAAGCTCAGCAGAACCGCCGTGGGATTGGGCTGGCTCCAATGCTTGTGCCACATCAGGTCGGCAAGCCAGCCCGCATCGAATAAAGGGGCGCCCCGGTCATAAAACAGATTGAGAACGGACGAGTAGACGATGAGTGCCGGAATGCAAAACGCGGCACCTGCTAAAATATTTCGCACGATACGATGGGAAGCGCCGGCCACCACTAAATTTCCAATGCGAAGCAACAATCGGGGCCGCTCACTTCGCACGCGTTATCGCGCGAAGCGGTTCGCACTGTTCGATTGTCAGACAGCCGGCGCCGCGCTGCGACGTCTCAGTTCGGATGATAGTTCAGCTTGACCCGCAGGGCGTGCGACGAGTGATTGAAGTCGGCGTTCGTCGCCGCGTAAGTGACCTTGTTGATCGTTTGAGCGGGCAGCGACAGCGATTGCGAGCCCAGCTTGATGTAGAGATATTCAAGACCGAGCGACCACGCCCTGCTGAAGGCATATTCGGTGCCCGCGCCAAGCGTCCATCCCAACTTGCTGCTGTCGCTGGAGATGCTGCGCGACCCCGCGAAACCGGGGGGAGCAACGACCGCCTGGCTGAACTGATCGCTGACCTTGCCGTAAGCCAAGCCGCCGGTCGCATACACGAGCCAGGCGTTGGCGGGAGTCCAGCCCAGGCGTCCGCGGACCGTGCCGACCCACTTCTGTTCGGTGTTGAACGTCAGTTGGTCGCCGAAGGTGGCGAAGGTGCGGCCCGTCGTGCCGGTCGCCTTGCGCCAGGCGAAGTCCGCCTCGACGCCGACGACGACCGCTCCCATCTGGTGGTTGTAACCAATCTGCCCGCCGCCGATGAAGCCGCGCGGCGTGGTCTCGAACGGCGCGGAGAGGCCGCTGGCGTCGAAAGGCGCGCCGAAATTGCCGACTGCGCCGGGCGCCTGCCGGTAATCGATGCCGGTCCGGGTCCAGGAATAGCCGGCGTTGGCGCCGAGATAGAAACCGGTCCAACTGTGGAGCGTGACCGCCGCGGGAGCGGCTTTGTAGACCGCCGGCATGTCGGCCGCCGAGGCGGGAGCCATGGCGAGCACAACGAACGCAACGCCGCCGAGAAGGAATTTTCTCATCATGTACCGCGCCTGGTTCTTTGGACACAAGTTTGATTTAAGCGACGTGCTTCATGTTGGCTTGCTCCCAGGCAAGACGGGTTTTGCGCGGGCTGCGTAG
>CAMDEB010000147.1 GCA_945893085.1 Rhodoplanes serenus
GTTTCAGGCAGCACGCCGTCCGGCGACATGCCGGCAAAGCGCATGCCGTGTTGCTCGAGCCGGTCCTTGGAGGTGGTGTTGACCTCGTAGCGGTGACGGTGCCGTTCTGAAATTTCCGTCGAGCCGTAGATTTCCGCGATCCTGCTGCCGCGCTGGAGCGCCGCGGGATAGGCGCCGAGCCGCATGGTGCCGCCGAGGTCGCCATTGGTCTGCCGCTTCTCCAGCGCATTGCCCTTGAGCCATTCGGTCATCAGGCCGACCACGGGTTCCCTGGTCGCTCCGAACTCCGTCGAGTTGGCCTCGGCGACGCCGACCAGATTGCGAACCGCTTCGATGACGGCCATCTGCATGCCGAAGCAGATGCCGAAATAAGGCACCTCGCGCTCGCGCGCGAACTGCGCCGCCCGGATTTTTCCCTCGGCGCCGCGCTGGCCGAAGCCGCCCGGCACCAGGATGCCGTTGACGTGTTCGAGGAACGGCGCCGGGTCCTCCTGCTCGAACACCTCGGACTCGATCCAGTCCAGCTTGACCTTGACCTTGTTGGCGATGCCGCCGTGCGACAGCGCCTCGATCAATGATTTGTAGGCGTCCTTCATGCCGGTGTACTTGCCGACGATGGCGATGGTGACACTGCCCTCCGGATTGCGGATGCGCTCGTTGATGAGCTGCCAGCGGGCAAGGTCCGGCGGCCGGCCCGGATCGAGCCCGAACGCCTGCAAAACCTCGGTGTCGAGCCCTTCGGCGGAATAGGCTTCGGGCACGGCGTAGATGTTGTCGACGTCGCGGGCTTCTATCACCGCGCTTTCGCGCACGTTGCAGAATAGCGACAGCTTCTTGCGCTCTTCCTTGGGGATCGGCCGGTCGGTGCGGCACAGCAGAATGTCGGGCTGGATGCCGATCGAGAGCAATTCCTTGACCGAGTGCTGGGTCGGCTTGGTCTTCAGCTCGCCGGCGCTTGGGATGTACGGCAGCAGCGTCAGATGCACGTAGATCGCGTGATGGCGCGGCAATTCGTTGCCGAATTGGCGGATCGCCTCCAGGAACGGCAGGCTCTCGATGTCGCCGACCGTGCCGCCGATCTCCATCAGCACGAAATCGTAGCCGTCGTTGCCCTCGCGGATGAAGTCCTTGATGGCGTTGGTGACGTGCGGGATCACCTGGATAGTGGCCCCCAGATAGTCGCCGCGCCGCTCCTTGGCGAGGATGTCCTGGTAGATGCGGCCGGTGGTGATGTTGTCCGCCCGGCTCGCCGGATTGCCGGTGAATCGCTCGTAGTGGCCGAGGTCGAGATCGGTCTCGGCGCCGTCGTCGGTGACGAACACCTCGCCGTGCTGATAGGGCGACATCGTCCCCGGATCGACGTTGAGATAGGGGTCGAGCTTGCGCAGGCGGACCGAATAGCCGCGCGCCTGCAGCACCGCGCCGAGCGCTGCTGAAGCGAGACCCTTGCCGAGGGAGGAGACCACGCCGCCGGTGATGAAGACGTACCGCGCCATGGGGTCCAACCTTTAGCCCCCGTCCATCGATTCGACGATAGGCGGGTTGTGAAAAGTCATTGCAGAGTCCAATTGGGAGCGTTGGTCAACACGGCAAAAACCAACATCAACAGCGTGTTGCACGGTTATACTCATAACTCACTGCGCCCAAAATCGAAGGGGCCGGTCACCCGGCCCCCTATTGCTCATCGCGACTGTGGCGGTGCCGGCTCGGCCGGCGGCTGCGGCGCCCCGCGGAGCTGATCGAGCACGCCGCCGCCGGTGCCGAGCGGGGTTCCAGGCGCACTCGGCTGCCCTCCCACGGGCGGCCGGCTGCCGTCCAGGATCGAGCGCGGCTTGCGCTCGATGCCGGCCAGGATCGACAGCACCAGGCTGGTGGCGAAGAACACGCCGGCCAGGATCGCGGTCGTCCGCGTCAGCACGTTGGTGGTGCCGCGGTTCGACATGAAGCCGCCGCCGCCGCTGCCCATGCCGAGGCCGCCGCCCTCGGACTTTTGCAGTAGAATTAGGCCCACCATCGCGAGCACGATCATGAGGTGGACGACGATGATGACGGTCTGCATAAACGGGCCTGCTCAAGCGCTTGCCGGGCTCGAAAGGCCCGATCCGCGTCCCTCATAGGATGTCGCGGGCGTCTCTACACGATCCCCGGGCGTATTTCCACCCCGCCCAGGCCTTGCTCAGGCATGCACCAAGGGACCTGGGCTCTTGAGATAGCTGCCCACGATCGCCTCGGCCGCCCAATAGGCCAGCGCCCCGGCCGGCGCGGTCGGGTTGTTGGCCGATTGCTGCGGAAAGGTGGAGGAGCCCATGATGAACAGGTTGTCGGCGTCCCAGGACTGCAAATAGCGGTTCACGACGCTGGTTTTCGGATCGCTCCCCATGATGGTGCCGCCGGTGTTGTGCGTCGACTGGTAGGGGGCGATGTCGTAGTCGCCGCGCCGCGAGCGGATCGGGCCGATCACGGTCGGATTCATCGCCTGCGCGATCTTCGCCGCCGCGGCCAGCGTGTATTCCATCACCTTGTAGTCGTTCTCGACGAAATTGTAGGTCAGCCGCAGCAGCGGCCGTCCGAGCGCGTCTTTGTAGGTCGGATCGAGGTCGAGATAGTTGTTGCGGTTGGCGTAGTTGGAGCCGGACACGGCGATGCTCGCGGCCTTCCCGTACCACTTCTGCGTTGCTCGCTTCCACTCAGAGCCCCAGCGGGGCGTGCCGGGCGGCACCGGCCGGTAGCCGATCGGCCGGCCGTCGGAATGGCCGCAGGCGAAGCGCGAGCCGCCGAGGAATCCGAGCCCGGCGTGATCGAAGTTGTCGCCATTGAAGTCGTCGAGCGCCATCGACGATCCCGGCGCGCCCATGAACGGGTTGAACTCCTTGTTTTCGAAGTACATCGTCACGCCCATGCGGGAGAGCTGGTAGCAGTAGTTCTTGCCCAGCGCGCCCTTGCCGGTGACCGGATCGTAGGGTTCGCCGATGCCGGAGTGGAACATCAGCGAGACGTTGCCGAACACGTAGGCCGAGAGCACCACCAGGCCGGCCGGCTGCTCATACTCCTCACCGCTGCTCAGGTCGGTGTACAGCACGCCCGTGACCTTTCTCGCGGCCTTCTCATACAGCACTCGCGTTGCCCAGGATTTTGGCCGCAGCGTGAACCGCGGATCTGAGCGCAGCGCCGGCATGATGCAGGTGAGCGGCCAGGCCTTGGCGTTGGACTGGCAGCCGGCGCGGTCGCAGTGGCCGCAATAGACGCAGGCGCCGAGCTCCAGTCCCTCGCTGTTGGTGTAGGGCCGGCTGGAATTGCAGATCGGCTGCGGAAACGGATTGTAGCCCAGCTCCCGCGCCGCCTGTTCGAACATCAGCGCGGACTCGGTCATCTTCAGCGGCGGATTGGGATACTCGTTCTGCCGCGGCCCCTCGAAGACATTGCCGCCCTTGATCTTCTCGCCGCGCAGATTGCCGGCCTTGCCGGACACGCCGGAGAGCTTGTCGAATTTGTCGTAGTGCGGCTCAAGCTCCGCATAGGTCATCGCCCAGTCCTGGATCGTCATGTCCTGCGGGATGACGCCTGCGCCGTAGCGCTGAGCGATGTGGCTGCGGCAAAGATGGTCGCTCGGCAGATAGCGAAACAGCAGCCCGCCCCAGAGATTGCCGCTGCCGCCGAGGCCGCTGCCCGGCAGGAACGAGCCCATGCGGCGCATCGGCAGCGCCCGCTCCGAGCCGCGGTTGCGGAACGTCAGCGTCTCCAGCGCCGGGTCCTGAACCAGCTCCATCCGCTGGGTGTATCTCAACTCGTCGCGGATTTTCGGCAGCGCGAAGTCCTGCTGCGGCGTCATGTCGGCGCCGCGCTCCAGTCCCACCACGGTGAGTCCGGCCTTGGTCAGTTCGCGCGCCATGATGGCGCCGGTCCAACCCATGCCGACGATGACCGCGTCGACCTCCTTCAGCCGCTTCACCATTCCCATTCCGCCCTTTAGGAAAAATCGCCGATCGAACGCGGTTCGATGAGATAGCGCCGGTTGCGGTATTCCTCGATCAGCGCGGAGTAGTCCGCCGGCAGGCCGGGATAGCCGACGAGCTTCCAGCCGATCTTGTCGCGATTGCCGCCATAGATCGGGTCGGAGAAAAATCCCTCCATGGTGATCTGCAGCAGCGCCTCGAAGAACTGCTTGCCGTTGAAACCGGCGAGCGTGGCCTTGCCGGCGTCCAGCTCCTGCAGCGCCGCCTCGCGATCCTTGGGACCGAGCTCGGCGAAATCGCGGCCGCGGCCCTGGCGGACCCATTCGTTGCAGGCGGCGATCCCGGCGGCGAAGAATTCGCGCGGCGTGTGCGGAAGCTGGTAGCCCTGCTCCGGCTTGCCGGTCTCGAACGGACCCGAGCGGTAGAGCCTGGCGCCCGCGCCCCAGGCGCCCGCAAGCTGGCGGTCGATGAAGGTGACCACACCGCACTGGCTGGCGGACGGCGTCAATTCGTCGGCGGGGATCAGCGTGTCCACCGCTGCCGTGAGGAAATCCCATTCGGCCGCCGTCAGCGTCTGCCGCAGCGTGGGTTCGTTGCTGGCGCCCTCAGCGATAGACATTCGCAATCCCTAAAAACTCATCCGCCTTCAAACTTGCACCGCCGACCAGCGCGCCGTCGACATTGGCGACGCCCATCAGCTCCTTGGCATTCGACGGCTTCACCGAGCCGCCGTAGAGCACGCGCACCGCCTGCGCTACGTCGCCGTAGCGCGCCGTCAGGCGCTCGCGAATGAAGCCGTGCGCCTCGGCGACGTCGGCCGCCGTCGGCGTGAGCCCAGTGCCGATCGCCCAGACCGGCTCGTAGGCGATCACCAGGTTCGCTCCGGTGGCGCCGTCCGGCAGCGAGCCGTCGATCTGGCGGCCGAGCACATCCAGGGTCTTGCCGGAGACCCGCTCGTCCTTGGCTTCGCCGATGCAGACCACCGCGGTCAGCCCGGCCCGCCAGGCGGCCAGCGCCTTGGCGCGGACCTCGACATCGGTTTCCTTGTGAAGGGTCCGCCGCTCCGAGTGGCCGACGATGACGGCCTTGGCGCCGGCGTCCGCCAGCATCTCGGCGGAAATGTCGCCGGTGAAGGCGCCGCTGGCTTCGGCATGGCAATCCTGGCCGCCGATACCGACCTCGGAGCCGTGGACGGTGGCGGCAAAGGCCGTCACCAGCGTCGCCGGCGGGAAGATCATCAGTTCGACCTTGCCGGCCAGCGCCCCGGCCCCGGCCACGACCTTCTCCAACTCGGTGGTCGAACGCTTGAGCCCGTTCATCTTCCAATTTCCGGCGACCAGCGCGCGGCGCGGCAGAGCAGCCATGATCGAACCCTATTTCGCCCTGTCAGAGCGGTTAGCAGAGCGTATCAGCCTGCGCCAGATGGCGGTTTGACCGTATTCCCGCACTCCGCTAGGGGTTGGCCATGCTTCGAGGAATTCACAAAGCGTCGGCGAACTGGCTCGGCCGGATCGTCATGGGCATCGTCCTGGGCCTGATTGCCATCAGTTTCGGCATCTGGGG
Source organism: Rhodoplanes serenus (assembly GCA_945893085.1). Classification (GTDB taxonomy): domain Bacteria; phylum Pseudomonadota; class Alphaproteobacteria; order Rhizobiales; family Xanthobacteraceae; genus Z2-YC6860. Next base: position 5,517 of record CAMDEB010000147.1, read on the forward strand.
CATCGGCGACATCTTCCGCGGCTTCGGCCAATCCACCGTCGCCAAGGTCGGCAACACCGAAATCCGGGTCGACCAGTTCCGCCAGATCTACCAGGAGCGGCTGCAGCAGCTCAGCCGCCGGGTCGGCCGGCCGATCACGCCGGACCAGGCCCGGGCGCTCGGGCTCGACCGGCAGTTCCTCGGCCAGGTGGTCGCGGAAACCGTGCTGGACGAACGCGCTCGCTCGCTCCGCCTTGGTCTCAACGACAGCGAGATCGCCCGCCGCGTCACCGAGGATCCGAACTTCAAGGGGATCACCGGCCAGTTCGACCGGGCGCGGTTCGAGCAGCTCATCCGCCAGAACGGCCTGACCGAGGTGCGCTTCCTGGCCGAGCAACGCCGCAACTCGCTGCGCCAGCAGCTCGTCGGCACCGTCGGCGCGAACCTGGGCACTCCGACAACCTTGGCGGAGGCGTTCAATCGCTATCAGAACGAGCAGCGCACGATCGAATACGTGCTGCTGGGTCGCGATCAGGCCGGCGAGATCGCGGCGCCGACGCCCGAGGTGCTGGCCAAATATTTCGAAGAGCGCAAGGTGCTGTTCCGCTCGCCCGAGTACCGCAAGATCGTGCTGCTGATGCTCACGCCCGCCGACCTTGCGCCGACCATCGAAATCTCCGACGCCGACGTCAAGCGCGCCTACGAGGATCGCCGCGCGCGCTATGTCACGCCGGAGCGGCGGCAGATCCAGCAGATCGTGTTCCCGAACATGGACGAGGCCCGCGCCGGCGCCGACAAAATCGCCAAGGGCATGACGTTCCAGGCACTGGCCGCCGAACGCGGCCTGAAGGATACCGACATCGATCTCGGCAGCATCGCCCAGTCAGCGATGGTCGACCGTGCGGTCGCCGAAGCCGCGTTCGCGCTGAAGCCGGGCGAGGTCAGCGCCCCGGTCGAGGGCCGCTTCGGCATCGCGCTGCTCAACGTCGTCAAGATCGAGCCCGGCGCGGCCAGACCGTTCGAAGAGGTCGCAGCCGAGCTCAGGCGCGAGCTCGCAACCGAGCGCGCCAACGCCGCGATGACCAGCGTCCACGACAAGATCGAGGACGAACGCCTCAGCGGCGTGCCGATCAACACCGCCGCGGAGAAGTTCAAGCTCACCCCGCGCACCATCGAGGTCGACCGCTCCGGGCGCACCATCGACGGCGCGGCGATCGGCAACCTGCCGCAAGGCATCGATGTGCTGTCCTCGGCCTTCACCGCCGAGGTTGGCGGCGACAACGATCCGCTGCAGGTGCCCAACCGCGGCGGCTATGTCTGGTTCGACGTCCTCGACATCAGGCCGTCGCGCGAGCGTCCGCTCGACGAGGTCAAGGATCAAGTCGAGGCGCGCTGGCGCGACGAGGAGATCGCGGCGCGGCTCAAGACCAAGACCACCGAGATCCTCGAAAAGCTGAAAGCCGGCACGCCGCTTGCCGAGGTCGCGGCGGCGGAGAAGCTCAAGGTCGAATGGCGCCCGGGCCTCAAGCGCGGCACGCCGCCGCCGGGCATTCCGACGCGCTCGCTCGATGAAATTTTCCGGACGCCCAAGGATGCAACCGGCACCGCCGACGGCGCGACCGCGACCGATCGCATCGTGTTCCGGGTCACCGAGATCACGGTGCCGCCGCTCGACCTGCAATCGGACGAGGCCAAGCGCATGGATGAAGCCTTGCGCCGCGCGATCTCCGACGACCTCCTCGCCCAATACATCGGACGTCTGCAGAACGAGGTCGGGGTCACCATCAATCAGACCGCGCTGAACCAGATCACCGGCGCCAGCAGCAACTAAGCACGCCATGCAGATCGAGCCGCAGGCCAGAGCCTTCGCCGAACGCTACGCGCGCGGCGAGGCCCAGGTGGTGTGGACCACGCTGGTCGCCGATCTCGAGACGCCGGTGTCGGCCTTTCTCAAGATCGCCGGCGGCCGGCCGATGAGCTTCCTGCTGGAATCGGTCGAGGGCGGCGCGGTGCGCGGCCGCTATTCCGTGATCGGGCTCGATCCCGATCTGATCTGGCGGGCGCAGGGCACGCACGCTGAAGTGAACCGTGCCGCGCGATCCAACCCCGACGCCTTCGAGAGCTGCGAGGCGCCGCCGCTGCAGGCGCTGCGCGCGCTGATCGCCGAGAGCCGCATCGTGCTGCCGGACAACCTGCCGCCGATGGCGGCCGGCGTGTTCGGCTATCTCGGCTACGACATGGTGCGGCTGATGGAGGAGTTGCCGGCAGCCAATCCCGATCCGATCGGCATTGCCGATGCGATCCTGATCCGGCCGACGCTGGTCGTGGTGTTCGACGCGGTCAAGGATTCGATCACGGTGGTGACGCCGGTGCGGCCGGAGCCCGGTGTTGCCGCGAGCGTGGCGCTGTCGCGCGCGACCGAGCGGCTGTCCGCCGTGGTCGATGCGCTCGACCGGCCGCTGCACAAGGCGTCGGCCGAGCTCGATGCCGGGCCGCTCGACGTGGCGGCGGAGTCCAATACGACGCCGGCCGAATACCGCGCCATGGTGCTCAAGGCCAAGGAGTACATCCTGGCCGGCGACATCTTCCAGGTGGTGCTGTCGCAGCGTTTCGAGGCGCCGTTCACGCTGCCGCCGTTTGCGCTCTACCGCGCGCTGCGGCGGGTCAATCCGGCGCCGTTCCTCTATTTTCTCGACTTCGGCGGCTTCGCGGTCGCGGGCTCGAGCCCGGAAATCCTGGTGCGGCTGCGCGGCGGCACGGTGACGATCCGGCCGATCGCCGGCACCCGGCCGCGCGGGGCGACGCCGAACGAGGACAACGCGCTGGAGCGCGAGCTGCTCGCCGATCCGAAGGAGCGCGCCGAGCATCTGATGCTGCTCGACCTCGGCCGCAACGACGTCGGCCGCGTCGCCAGGATCGGCACCGTCGCCGTCACCGACCAGTTCTTCGTCGAACGCTACAGCCACGTCATGCACATCGTCTCGAACGTCGAAGGCGCGCTGGCCGAGGGTCGCGACGGGCTCGATGCGCTGACCGCGGGATTCCCGGCCGGCACGGTGTCCGGCGCGCCGAAGGTGCGCGCGATGGAAATCATCGACGAGCTGGAAAAGGAAAAGCGCGGGCTCTACGCCGGCTGCGTCGGCTATTTCTCCGCGGCCGGCGAGATGGATTCCTGCATCGTGCTGCGCACCGCGCTGATCAAGGAGGGCACCATGTACGTCCAGGCCGGCGCCGGCATCGTCGCGGATTCCGATCCCGGCTCCGAGCAGGCCGAATGCCTGAACAAGGCCCGGGCGCTGTTCCGCGCCGCCGAGGAGGCGCGCCGCTTCGCCAGCGCGGCTGGGCGGGGGCAGTAGCGGAAGCTGGCGAAGGTTGCTGAGCCGTGCTATATTATGACTAGAATTATGACCAATCGAGGCATTTATGACCACGATCAGCTTGGCCGAAGCCAAGGCTCATCTCAGCGAACTGATCGACCGGGTCGAAACCGGCGAGCAGATTGTCATTACCCGGCACGGCCGGCCGGTGGCACAGTTGTCGCCGGCGGTGGCGCCGAAAAAGCCGATCCGCTCCCTCGCCAAATTTCGAGCCAGCATGCCGCGGCTAGAGCCATCGCTGTCCGAAACGTTGCGCCAAATGCGCGACGAAGAGGGCTGATGTACTACTTCGACACCAGCTTTCTCGTCCCGTTCTTTGTTGATGAGCCAACAAGTACAAGGGTCGAGCAATTCCTAAAGCGGCAACCAAAAGAGCTGGCTACAATCAGTCAATGGACGTGCATTGAATTTTCAGCCGCAATCGCGCGTCTGGTCCGCATTGGGAGAATGACCACGGACAGAGCGACAACAGTCGAGAGCACATTCGATTCGCTCGCAATCGAGTCCTTTTTGATGATCTCTCCGACATCCAAGGACTTCGAACTGGCAAGGCGGTTTCTGCGCCGGTACGAATCCGGCCTACGCTCTGGCGATGCATTGCACTTGGCCATCGCCAGCAATCATGACGCCCGAGCCATCTACAGCCTCGATCGGGGTTTCCTTAAGGCCGGCCAACTCCTGGGCCTGCCGGTCGAAAGCGGCATCCGTCTGCCTTAGACCCCCGCACGGCCGCCAACTGAGGCGGCCTCCCTAACGGTCGCTATTTCTTTTTTCGGCTTTTCGACTCGGTGGTCCTGCAATTTGCTTTTGAGCAGTGGCGAAGCTCCCTGGCGAACGTGCCCCCGTTCTGTGCGCAAGTGCCGGCAGGGCATGTGCCTGAGCTGGCCCCGGTTTCTTTGGACACCACATTGTCCACTGGAACCGAGAAGGAATGGCCCTCATGAAGGACAGTTATCTTGAATCGTCTGCGGCTTTTGTTGGTCCTGTTGGAAGCGAGGGCGGGCGCCGCCCGTCCACGCTTTCC
>CAMDEB010000148.1 GCA_945893085.1 Rhodoplanes serenus
GACGCGCGGAGCCGGCGTCGAGCCCGGTGAGCGGTTCGTCGAGGATGATCAGCCGCGGGTCATGCACCAGGGCGCCGGCGAGCGCCACCTTCTGCCGCATGCCCTTGGAGAATCCTTCGCAGCGTTCGTGCGCGTGCGGTTCAAGTCCGAGCCAGCCGATCAGCTCATGCGCGCGCGTCTCGGCAATCGCCGCATCGAGGCCCCAGAGCCCGGAGACGAATTCGAGATACTCCAGCGGCGTCAGCTTGTCGTAGATCATCGGCTCGTCGGAGATCCACGCCATGATCTGCTTGGCCGCGGCCGGATCGGCGAGCGCGTCGATGCCGGCAACCGAAATCGAACCGGCGTCGGGTCGCAGCAGGCCGGCCACCATGCGCAGCGTCGTGGTCTTGCCGGCGCCGTTTGGTCCGAGCAGCGAATAGAACTCGCCGGTCTTGACGGTGAGGTCGAGGCCATCGACCGCCGGCCGGTCGAAGCTCTTCTTGAGCCCGCGGATTTCGAGGGCGGGACGGGGCATGGTCTGATGCATGACGCGACAATTCCCAACGAGGAATGATCAGCCTAGTTGAGAGAAGTTTCAGGCCCGTGAATCAAGAAAAGGTAAAATTGAGCGGAATTGTAAGGACTTACATAAGCTGTCATTCTGGGACGGCGCGCAGCGCCGGCCCCGGAATGACCAGCTAGGCCGGCCGGGCGGCGGCGACATCGGCCTTGGTGGTGAAGGTGTCGATGAAGAAGTCCCGGACCGGCAGGCCCGCCGCGCGGAAGTCCTTGCGCGCGGCGCGGCACAGCGCCGGCACGCCGCAGACATAGGCCTGGAACTCGGCGAGCGAGGGATGGTCCTCGAGCACCGCCTGGTGCACCAGGCCGTGCCGCATGCCGGGCTCGACCGCGTCGGACACCACCGGGATGTATTTGAAGCGCGGATTCTGCGCCGTCCATCTTTCCGGCAGATCGGAATAGAGGCCCGCGCGCTGGCGCGCGCCCCAGTACAGCGTCATGTCGCGCTGGATGCCCTTTTCCATCGCGTCCTCGATCATCGCCTTGATCGGCGCGAAGCCGGTGGAGCCGGCGACGAACAGGATCGGCTTGTCGCTGTCGCGCAGCGTGAAATTGCCGAACGGCACCTCGACGTCGAGATGGTCGCCATGCTTGAGCTTGTCGAACACGTAGCTGGTGAACGCGCCGTCCTTCACCAGCCGGACATGCAGCTGGATGCCGTCGCTCTCGCGCGGCGGATTGGCCATGGAGAAGTCCCGCTTCTCGCCGTCATCCATCAGGATGCTGACGTACTGCCCGGCCTTGAAGCGCACGCGCTGGCCCGCCGGGTAGCGCAGGTGCACCATCATCACGTCGTCGACCATCTTGTGGATGCGGAACACGCGCGCCTTGAGCTTCTTGCGCGCGAACGGATCGGCCTTCTCGATCGACTTCGGCGCGATTTCGAGGTCGGAGCGCGGCCGGGTCTGGCAGTAGAGCACCTGGCGGTCGGCCTGCTCGGCGGCGCTCAACGCATCGCCGGCGTAGGCGCGCACCTCGCCCGACACGAGCTGGCCCTTGCAGCTTCCGCAGACGCCCTTGCGGCAGGAGTAGGGAAGCTCGTAGCCGGCGCGCTGCGCCGCATCGAGCACGGTTTCGTTCGGCTCGCAGGGGAAGCGGATATCCTTGCCTTGGACGGCGACCGTGAACGCCATGGCTAGAGCGGGATCGCCATCAGGGTGTCGATGCGCGACGAGTCGCACACCACGAGGCGCCGCACGAACTTCAGGTCGTTGCCCGACGCGCGCAAGGTGTCGAGATAGACGCCGGTGGCGAAAATGTCGGTCTGGCCGTCGTGCATGATGCGGATCACCAGGAACGGCGTCTCGCATTCCGCCTCGGCGCCGCCGTTGTCGAGGATGCTCGGCAGGCCGAGGATGTGGCGGTAGCTCTGCTTCTCGTAGATGTTGGCCTCGCGCAGCGCCAGCACCCGGTCGGTCAGCATACCCTTGGAGTCGGCGTAGATGATGCCGGCCTCGAAGCCGTTGCGGTGGTTCTCAGCGGTGGTGACCTTGTAGAGGCAGTCGTCGGCGAAGAAATCCGGCCAGGCTTCGAGCGCGTTGGAATCGATGCAGCGGATATAGGCGGCCTGCACCGCCATGATGCGGTCGAGCGTGATCGCGGCCATCCTCAGATGCCCATATGGGCGCGATAGCATTTCCAGAAGCCGCGCACCGACGCCTCGGTGGCGCGCGTACCCTCGGCCGTGGTGCCGGCGCCGCCCATCTCGACCACGGCGCGCTGGGAGCCGGCGGTCGCGACGCCGCGCTGCACGAAGCCGCCGACCGCGCCGTCCTCCATCGAGACGTAGCCGGCGGGGCCGGCGAGGTTGTTCTGCTTCAGGCGCAGTGTCTGCATCTCCGCCGTGTCGTCGGCGAAGCCGATCGTGGTCCAGTTCAGCGCGGTCTGGAACTGGCCCTTGGGCAGCACCTGGCGGATCGCCAGCGCGTTCTGGATCTGTTGCAGCACCAGCCCCGGGAAGACGGTGAGGATCTGCAGATGGCAGCCGTCGTGGAACTCGTCGACGCTGGTGAGCAGGCTCGCGTCCTTGAGCTTGAAGCCCTCGATCTCCGAGCGCAGCCCCATCGCCGCGTAGTCGTGCTCGGTCGACTGGTTGTCGACGAACGAGAAGCTCGCGTGATTGCCGCCCGACGGATCGACCACCATGCCGCCGCGCTGCGACAGCCGGTTGATGCGGAAGGTGGTGAAGAACGTGTGCAGGAGGCTCGCGTGATAGGTGTCTTTCACGTTCTCGAAATAGAGCTTCCAGTTGTTCGGCAGCATCTGCGTGAAGCGGCCGGTCACCACCACCGGCTTGCACAGAACGCGCTTGATGCGGGTGGCGATCTCCTCGCCGAGGTATTCCTCGATCGGCGGCACGTCGTCCGACAGGCTGCCGAACACCAGGCCGGCGAAGATCGCGATCCTTAATTTGCGCGGGCCGTGATCGGAGCGGCAGAAGGTCTTGGTCATGCCGCCCTTGCCGGCGACGCCGTCCTCGAACGCCACCGCCTTGAGGTTGCCCTTCAGGTCGTAATTCCAGGCGTGATAGACGCAGGTGAAGTCGCGCGCCTTGCCGCCGCCGTCGAGCGCGATCAGCGCGCCGCGGTGCGCGCAGCGGTTCTCGAAGGCGTAGATTTCTTCATCGAAATCCCGCGCGACCACCACCGGCATCGAGCCCATGAAGGTGGTGCGGTAATCGCCCGGCGCCTTCACCTCGGCTTCGAGGCAGAGGTAGTTCCACACCGGGCCTTCATAGATGCGCTGCTGCTCCTGCGCGTAGATTTCCGGCGCCTGGTAGATCCAGAACGGGATGCGCGTGAGCTCGCCCTGCGGCCACTCCATCGGCTGCGCCGCGTTGCCGCCGGGCGTCGTCACGTTGACGTTCATAGGATCAGCCGGTCTTGCGCGCCGGCGCGGTGGCGTTCCACCACGGGCAGGCGTCGGCGGCGCGGTTGAAATTGCCTTCCATCACGTTGAGCGGGATGCGCAGGCCGGCCGCGGCGTTGGTGATGCGCAGGTCGCGCGCCACGTCGCGCTGCTCCGGCGTGATCCAGGACCGCTCATGGCCCCACAGGCTCGGGCCTTCGGTGATCACCTTCGGCGTCCAGGTCTCCGGCTCGATGGTGCGGCCGCCCCAGCCGTACTCGAACATGAACTGCGACGGCGACCACGAGTAGAACGAGGTCACCTGGTCGTTGACGTGGCGGCCGAACGTGGTCGCGATCATCTCCGGCTTGCGCTGCGCCAGGTCGTAGGCCTGGCCGACGTCGTCGAGATAGCAGGTCTCCACCATCAGATGATGAATGCCGATCTTGCCGGACTCGATGAACGCCAGGCTGTGGTGGCGCGGATTGAGATGGAAGAAATACGCCGCGAACGGCTTTAGGAAATAATCGCTCAGCTTGAAGCCGAGGATGTCGACATAGAACGGCACCACATCGTCGATCTTCTCGCAGTGAAGCACCGCGTGGCCCATGCCGAGCGGCCCGGTGCGGAAGCCGGAGATCGCGCGGCCGGGCTGGAACGGATCGCTGGTGCTCTCGGCGCCGTGCACCACCTCGAGCCGGTTGCCGACCGGATCGTGGAACACGATCAGGTCCTTGACGTGCCGCTCGTCGGCCAGCGCCCGGGAGCCGCGCGCGACCGAGATGTTGTTGTTCGAAAGGTGCGCCGCCAGCGCTTCGAGCGCGGCGGCGTCCGCGACCTCCCAGCCGTAGAAGCCCGGCGCGTCGGCATTGGCCTGGTTGACCACCAGGCGCTGCTTGCGGTCGTCCATGCGGAAGGAGAGCGTGGTCTTGGTCTTGTCGACGAGCTGCATGCCGAGGAACTTGGCTCCGTAGGCGGCCCAGTCTTCGAGGTTCTGGGCCTTGAGGCCGATATAGCCGAGGGTTTGCAGGCTCATCTCAGGTCTCCTGGCGGGCGTCCCACCGAGATAATGTCTGATTTGCCGCAATGATACCACGCCGGGGCGGGTTTGCGGAAATGCCGGATATGCCGCGGCGGCATGGCAAGTCCGCTTTTGATGAACCAACCGGCGCCAAAACCAGTCAGCTTTGATCGCCGTATCTCTCGAACACAGCGTCGGCGACGAATTTCTTGCGTCCTTCGGCGCCGGGGCTCGTGCCATGTGCTGCGCACCAATCCGCAAATGTGTTCGGATCGATGCGAACCCGCATGACGACATGTCCGTAGGCCTTCAGGCCACGCTCCATCTCCTCGGCCATCTTCAGCCACGCCGCCCAGGTGGGTGGCAACTTGTGGCCGTCGGCGAAAAGCTCGCGGAGCGCGGGGTAATCGTCCTCGTTGATCCAGTAGGCCCCGACCGCCGGCGGCGGCCTGTCTTCTGAGTTGGTCATAGCCTTCGCCCTGCAAAGTAGAGAAAGAGTGGCTCGGCGGTTCGGAACACTCTTCCGCAGGCGCCGCGACATGGCATAAGGGCGCCGCAACTTTCCAAAGGCCCCCCGGAACACATGATCCGTCTCGACAGCATCAGCAAGCAGAATGGCCACCAGCTCCTCTTCATCGAGGCCTCCGCGGCGCTCCAGAAGGGGGAGAAGGTCGGCCTCGTCGGTCCCAACGGGTCCGGCAAGACGACGCTGTTCCGGATGATCACCGGCCAGGAGCATCCCGACGAGGGCCAGGTGGCGGTCGATCGGGGCGTGACCATCGGCTACTTCAGCCAGGACGTGGGCGAGATGTCGGGCCGCAGCGCCGTGTCCGAGGTGATGGACGGCGCCGGCCCGGTGAGCGCCGTGGCTGCCGAGTTGAAGGCGCTGGAGGCCGCCATGGGCGATCCCGACCGGGCGGGCGACATGGAGGACATCGTCGCGCGCTACGGCGAGGTGCAGGCGCGCTTCGAGGAGCTGGACGGCTACGCCCTGGAGGGCCGGGCGCGCGAAGTCCTGAGCGGCTTGAGCTTCAGCCAGGAGATGATGGACGGCGACGTCGGCGCGCTGTCGGGCGGTTGGAAGATGCGCGTGGCGCTGGCCCGCATCCTGCTCATGCGCCCCGACGCCATGCTGCTGGACGAGCCGAGCAACCACTTGGACCTGGAGAGCCTCATCTGGCTGGAGCAGTTCCTCAAGGGCTACGAGGGCGTGCTGCTGATGACCTCGCACGACCGCGAGTTCATGAACCGCATCGTCACCAAGGTGGTGGAGATCGACGGCGGCGCGCTGACGGCGTACTCGGGCAACTACGAGTTCTACGAGCAGCAACGCGCGCTGAACGAGAAGCAGCAGCAGGCCCAGTTCGAGCGACAGCAGGCGATGCTCGCCAAGGAGATCAAGTTCATCGAGCGCTTCAAGGCGCGCGCCTCGCATGCCGCCCAGGTGCAGAGCCGGGTGAAGAAGCTGGACAAGATCGAACGGGTGGAGCCGCCCAAGCGCCGCCAGACGGTGTCGTTCGAGTTCCTGCCGGCGCCGCGCTCCGGCGAGGACGTGGTGAACCTGAAGAACGTGCACAAGGGTTACGGCGACCGGAGCATCTACGAGGGGCTGGACTTCCTGGTGCGCCGCCGGGAGCGCTGGTGCGTGATGGGCGTCAACGGCGCCGGCAAGTCCACGCTGCTGAAGCTGGTGGCGGGCTCCACGCAGCCCGACGATGGGACGGTGGCCGTGGGTGGCAGCGTGAGGATGGGCTACTTCGCGCAGCACGCCATGGAGCTGCTGGACGGCGAGCACACGGTGTTCCAGTCGCTGGAGGATTCGTTCCCGCAGGCGGGGCAGGGGTCGCTGCGCGCGCTCGCCGGCTGCTTCGGATTCTCCGGCGACGAGATCGAGAAGAAATGCCGGGTGCTGTCGGGCGGCGAGAAGGCGCGGCTGGTGATGGCGAAGATGCTCTACGATCCGCCGAACTTCCTGGTGCTGGACGAGCCCACCAACCACCTCGACATGGCGACCAAGGAGATGCTGATCGCGGCGCTGTCGCAGTACGAGGGCGCCATGCTGTTCGTCTCGCACGACCGGCACTTCCTGGCCGCGCTGTCCAACCGGGTGCTGGAGCTGACGCCCGAGGGCATCCACCAGTACGGCGGCGGCTACACGGAGTACGTGGCGCGCACGGGGCATGAGGCGCCGGGGCTGCGGAGCTGAAGCGGGAGGCGAAGCGAAAGCGCGCGCGATTGCCCCAAGCAATCACCCGTCGGTGGCGGGTGGTGTCTCAGTTTGATGGTGGCAGGAATTGAGCCCCATACCTGCGGCGTGAGGCAGGCTACCAGCCCTTGGCTCTGATCACCGGAACGGCGCCGGCAGATGTCAGGAACGTGATGAATCCCTTGCCGGCGTCCGGTTCCGGGGCGGCGGCGCTGAGGCCGGCGGTCAAGTCGATATAGGACTGAATTTCCGCCGGGACCGGTCCGACCACGTCGACGCCACCCTCGGCCAGAATTCCAGGCATCACGTGCACCGCGAAGTCCGCTTCGCCGTTGGCCACTGCCTTGACGACATTGGCAACGGCCGTCGGCTTGAGCTTGGGCTTCATCGGCTCGGCAATTCCGAGGCGATCGATCAGGCCGCGAAACAGAACGCCGCTTTATCCTGTCGATCAACGACGTGCCCGAGGTCAGGAAGACCTTCGCTGGTTTCAGGCTCACGCCGGTGCGGTTGACCTACACCCTCGCGGGCCACGCCGGCGGCGCCCGGCCGGCGCGGGAGCTGATAGTCACCGGACGCCCGGCGCGCCACCAGCGAGCCTGAAAACCGCTTCAAAAAGGCTGTTTGGAGGGGTGACAAGCGAACTTGCGCGCGGTGCCATTCGATTTTGCGCGCTACAGCTCCCTCTCCCCGCAAGCGGGGAGAGGTAACAAGGGAGCTAGTCGAACCCGTGAAACTTGACGAACTCGTTCAGCTCCGCCCGCGGCGAGCGGAAATCATTCGCCTTGTGCTTGCGGTCGCCGTAGCCGATCGCCATGCCGCAGAACAGCATCTCGTTCTCCGGCAGCTTCAGGAACGCCTCGACGGTCTTGTACAGCCGCGCCCAGGCCTCCTGCGGGCAGGTGTCGAGGCCGTAGCCGCGGGCGAGGAACGCCAGCGCATGGATGTAGCCGCCGAGGTCGGCCCATTGGCCGGGCCCGAGCCGCCGGTCGATGGTGATGAACAGCGCCACCGGCGCGTTGAAGAACTCGAAGTTGCGCTTGTACTGCGCGAGCCGGCCGGCGGCGTCGTCGCGCTCGATGCCGAGCGAGCCGTAGAGCTGCACGCCGTGCTCCTCGCGGCGCTCCTTGTAGGCGCCCCACATCGGCTCGGGGTAGATCGGATACTCCGGCTTGATGTGGCGCGGATCTTCGTTGGCGATGCGCTCGGCGACAATGGCCTTGAACTCGGCGAGCGGCTTCCCGGTCAGCGCATAGACGTTCCACGATTGCAGGTTGCCGCCCGAGGCCGCGCGCGCGGCCTTCTCCAGCAGCTCCTTGACGATCTTCTGGTCGACCGGCTTGTCGAAAAACCAGCGGCAGGCAATGCGCGAGTCGACAGCTTCAAAAACGTCCATGTTCTGCTCGTGATGTTGTCGTGCGGAATTTTGTCCCGCCTCATCCTGAGGAGGGTCGCGGAGCGACCCGTCTCGAAGGATGGGGCGGCCACGGTGGCGGCCGCATGCTTCGAGACGCCGCCTTCGGCGGCTCCTCAGCATGAGGCCGATCGGAAATTCTGTTCGTTGTGGTCATTCGTCGGGCGGCGCCAGTTCGGCTCGTGGCGGCGGCAGCGCCTCGCCGCCCGGCGCGGCCAGCGCCGCCGGATCGTTGTGCACGCGATAAAGCTGCGGCGCCGCGCGGTTGATGTTGAGCTGGAAAATGTCCGGCCGGTTGTAATGGCCGGCGAAATCGTGCCGCAGCTTCATCTGGATGCCGAGCTCGAGGTTGCAGTCGGCGTAGAGGATGCCTTCCTCGGCGCCCATCGGCCCGGCGATGATGCGCGACAGCGGATCGACGATCAGCGAGCCGCCGCAGCAATCCGGATTGCGCAGGAATTTCTCGCCGTCGGGTCCGGCTTTGAGCATCTCGATCATCCGCTCGTCGACGGTGCCGCAGGCCGAGATCACGAACGCCTTGCTCATCTGCGCGAACGCCTGCGAGTCGATGGCGACGCGGTTGCGCAGCGGGTCGCCGCCGGTCGGGAAATGGTTGGGCCAGCTCATCACATGGATGCGCGTGCCTTCGGCGATCAGCGCGAACACCGCCAGCGGGTTGGAGTTCTCGCCGCAGATCAGCCCCGACATCGGCCCGAACTCGCTGGCAAACGCGCCGAACGTGTCGCCGTAGCCGCCCATGTGGACCAGCCGCTCGCCGACCGTCGGCATGATCTTCTGGTGCTTGCGAATGAGCGTGCCGTCCGGGGCGATGTAGAGCTGGCTGTTGAACATGGTGCCGATGGTGTTGGGCGTCTTCTCGCAGACGCCGATCACGACATAGGCGTTGGCCGCGCGCGCGGCCTCACACAGCGCCTGGGTCTGCGGGCCCGGAATCTCGACCGAGTTCTTGAACAGCTCGACCGCGAGCTTGTTGGCGATCGCGCCGCTCGCGGCGTGGTGGTGATACCAGACCGGATGCGCGGGAATGAAGCCTTCCGGAAACGCGATCACCCGCGCGCCGTTGCCTCCGGCTTCGCGGATCAGCCGGCAGGCTTTTTCGGTCGAGCCCTCGCGGTCGAGGAACACCGACGCGGTCTGCACCGCCGCGACCTTCACCGTGCCGTAGCTATCGCCCATGCGTGACGTCTCCCGCGCTTTTGTCGCGCAGGCCAAGAGTGGGTGCAAGGGCGACGATGGCCAGCATGCAGACCACCATCGGCACGAAGGCTATCGCGGCGGCGCCGGTGAGGTCCCAGAGCATGCCGGCGATGACGGGAATGATCACCGCGCAGGAATAGCTGATGGTGAAGATGCCGGCGGCGGTGCGGTGCGCATCGCCCGGCGCGCTGATCAGCGGCGGCAGCGCCAGGACCAGCACCAGGATGGCGGCGCCGAAGCAGCCGAACAATGCGCTGCCGGCGATGATGCCGATGCCGCTTCCGGACATGATGGCGAGGACGCTGGCGAGGCTGATCAATCCGCACACGACATAGGGCCAGACCTTGCGCACCAGCCGCTCGGCCGAGGCGAGCAGCATGAATGACGCCGGAAGCTGGCCGAGGTTGAGCGCGGTCAGCGCGCCGTTGATCAGTTCCGGCCGGCCGATGTGGTGCAGGTAGTCGGGCAGGAAGCCGTTCAACGCGAAGTAGGTGGCGTTGACGCAGCCGAGCATCAGTCCGATCCGCCAGAGACGCGCATCGCGCCAGTCCGGCCACCAGCGGCCGGCAGGCGCCGCGCTCGATATCGGCGCCGCGCGCGGCGCCTTCGCCATCACGATC
>CAMDEB010000149.1 GCA_945893085.1 Rhodoplanes serenus
CCAGACGTCGAGCAGCAATTGCTGCATGGCGAGCCGGGTCTGGGCGTCGAGCGCGCCGAACGGCTCATCCATCAGGAGCGCGCGCGGGCTCATCACCAGCACCCGGGCGATGCCGACACGCTGACGCATGCCGCCGGACAATTGCGCCGGCAGCGCTTCGGCGAACGCCTCCAGCCCGACCAGCTTGAGCATGGCCCGCACCTTCGATTCGTAGGCATCGCGCTTGAGGCCCTGCACGCGCGGACCAAATGTGATGTTGTCCCAGACATTGAGCCAGGGAAACAGCGAGGCTTCCTGGAATACGACGCCGCGGTCTGGGCCAGGCTTCTCGACCGGTGCGCCGTCGAACAGCATGTCGCCGCCGGACCGCGTTTCGAAGCCGGCGAGCAGGTTGAGCAGTGTTGATTTACCGCAGCCGGATGGTCCAAGCAGCGCGACGAACTCGCCGTCCTTGATTTCAAGCGTAATGTCGTCGAGTGCGCGCACCGGCACCTTGCCGGGAAACGTCTTCGACGTGGCGCGGAACGAGACGGTGCCCATCGGTTAGGCCTGGAACGATTGCAGGCGGTGCCAGCCCAGCACCCAATTCTCGATTGCGATGATCAGCCGGTCACTGAGGAATCCAAGGAGCCCGATCGACGCCATGTCGGCGATGACAACGTCCATCCGCCCCACGTAATAGGCATCCCACAGCACATAGCCGAGACCGGATTTCACCGCGACCATCTCCGAGACGATCACCGCGGTCCAGCCGATTCCGAGTCCGACGCGAAGGCCGGTGAAGATCGATGGCAGCGAAGCCGGCAGCACGACGCGTGCGAGCACATCAAGCGGCTTGGCGCCCATCATCAGGGCAGCGCGGATCCAGTTCTTGTCGATGCCGCGCGCGCCCTGAGTGGTGTTGATCACGATCGGATAAAACGCGCCGAGCGCGATCAGGAACACCGAGCCCATGTCGCGGATGCCGAACACCGCAATGGAAAACGGCAGCCAGGCCGTAATCGGGATCGGACGCAGCACCTGGATAGTCGGATCGAAGGCTCCGGCGGCGAGCCGCCACCAGCCGATTGCGATACCAAGCGGAACTCCGACCAGGATGGCAACGCCGAATCCCTTGGCGACACGCTCGGTGGAGAACAGCGCGTTGTCGAGCCACGTGCCACTATAGGGATTGAGCCCCATGCCCGCCGGCCCGAACGCCCAAACCTTCCACGCCTGCCAGACGCGGTCCGGCGTCGGCAGCACGCCGCCAAACAGCGAGCCGTTGGGACCGGCGGCCTGCCACAGCCCGACGACCAGCAACGGTACCAGCAGCCCAAGTGCAATCTTTCCCGCGCGATTGTCCAGAAGAAGACCGTTGGCCAACTTCATTTCTTGAGCGCGTTCGCGACGAACGAGCCGTCCCAATACTTGGCGATGTCACCCGACACGTCCTTCTGGATCACACCGAGGTCGGCAAACGCCTTGGCCTGCGCCTTGATCTGTTCGGGCGACACCACGGCGCCGAGCGTGATCGCCTTCGAGGCTTCGGCCGATACCTTGGGATCGAGCCCGGTCAGCTTGGAATACGCCTCGGCAAACTTCTGCGGCGACGCTGCAAGCTCCTCTTGGATCTTGAGATAGGCCCAAACGATGCGCTCGACGACGGGGCGCTTCTTCTCCGCCATGTCCTTGGTCGTCATGACGAAGCCCAGCTCCGGCCCGACCGCCTTGGACGATCCGTATTCGAGATTCTTCGCGAAGAAGCCGTATCCTTCCATGACCGGGATGGATTCGAACGGCTCCCAAGTGACAATGGCGTCGATTTCGCCTTTCTGCAGCGCTTGATTGAAGTTGGCGCCGCCGCCCTGGATGTTGACTGCCTGAAAGCTGTTGTATGGGACGCCCTTCTCGATCAGCGTGGCGGCAAACTGGAACCAGACCGCCGAACCCGGCGCGATCGCGATCTTCTTGCCTTTGATGTCGTCCCAGCTCTCGAGCTTCACGCCCTTGCGCCCGATGACGTACTTCGGCGAGCCGCCGACGCCCATCAGGCCGGTCACGTTGGTCGAGCCTTGCGACAGCGCGATGGCGAGATCAGCCGGGCCGACGGTCGCGATATCGAGCGAGCCTGCCAGCAGTGCGGTGCGCGCATCGGCGTAGCGGACGAATTCCACCAGTTTGAGATTGATGCCCAGTTTCTTCAGCTCGTCACCGAGCGTGACGATCGGCGCCAGATGCCCGACCTTCTGATAGCCGAAGGTGACTTCGACCGGCGTCGACAGCGGCACCGGCTGCGGGCCGACCGCGTACGCCGCCACCGGCAGGAACGCGGCGAATGCCAAACCCGAGAACCATTTACGCATCGTCGTCCTCCATCCAAGACATTGGCGGGGAACCGCCCCTTGGGGGATAGCTTGCAAGTTTCCTGCCGGCTGGGCAATGCCCGCCCCGCCGCTGGGAAGGCGCTACTTGCCAAGGATGGCGCTCGCCATGGCGCGGGGATCGCGCGTCGGCCAGCGGCCGGCTTCCACCGCGTGCAGGAAATCCGCGATGTGCTGGTTGAAAGCGGCCGGCTCCTCCAGGTTCATCGTGTGGCCGCAGTTCGGCATGACGACCAGCCCGGCGGTGGGGATCGTGCGCTTCATCAGGATGGAGGGCTCGAGGCACGGCCAGTCCTCGTCGCCCGTCACCACCAGTGTCGGCGCCGTGATTGTCTTCATCTGCTCGACCAGGTCGAACAGCGAAGGACGACGCGCCTGCACGCCGCGCATGGTCAGCGCCGCGCCGCGGGTCGAGTTGCCGGCCAGCTGGTCAGCGAACTCGCGCCAGCCGCGCGGATCCTTGTTCTGGAACTGCACGCGCGAGGGCGCCGATGCGTAGCCCTCGGCCGCCTTGTCCATTCCGAGCTGCTCGAACCGCGCCGCTGCGGCTTCGACCTCGGCGGCGAACTGTGCGCGTTTATCCCCGGAGGCGCCATAGCCGCAGCCGGCCACCACCAGAGAGAGAGCGCGCTGCGGATAGGTGAAGCCGAAATGCAGCGTAGCGAAGCCACCCATCGACAGGCCAACCACATGCGCCTTGTCGAGCTTGAGCGCGTCCAACACCGCGTTTATGTCGTCTCGGGCGCGCTCCTGCGAGTATTTTTCGACGTCGTCCGGCACATCCGAGGGCGGATAGCCGCGCGCGTTGAACGCGATACAGCGATAGCGCCGCCCGAAATAGCGAATTTGTGCTTCCCATGAGCGGCAATCGCCCGCGAATTCGTGGACGAACACGATCGGAGTGCCGGAGCCGGCCTCCTCGTAGTGCAGCTTCACGCCGTCGTCAGTGGTCAGGACAGGCATCGGATTCTCCAGACTTCAGAACGAGCCGCCCCGCGACGAAACGCCGGCATCTAGCGTAATCACGGCGCCGCTGGTGTAGTCGGATTTCGGTGACGCCAGGAACGACACCATCGAAGCGATCTCTGCCGGTTCGCCGACCCGGCCGCCCGGCACCGACGTGAACAGCTCCGGCCAGCGCTTGGGATCGCCGAATCGGTCCTGCGCCTTCTTGCTTGCGAGCCCGACCAGGCGATCGGTTGCGGTCGGACCGGGGCTGACGGCGTTGACGCGGATCCCGTCGCGCAAGCTGGTGCTGCCGAGCGCTTGCGTGAAGGCGGTGAGCCCAGCATTGGCGGTGACGCCGCAGATGTAGTCGGGGTCGCGGGTGAGCGCTGCATTCCCGATCACGTTGATGATCACGCCACCGCCGCGCGCCTTCATTAGCGGATAGAATGCGCGTGTCATGTTGATGGTGCCGAACACTTTCAGGTCCCAGGCTGCACGCCAGCGCGTCTCGTCGATCTCCGTCAATTGCCCGCCCGGAATGGCGCCCGCGTTGTTGACGAGAATATCGATCGTCGGGAAGTCCTTCGCCAGCCGTGTGACGGTGGTGCTGTCCGCCAGATCGGCCGCGACGGTACGGACCGATACTTGGCTCTGTTTTTCAACAGCGGCCTTCGCCGCGTCGAGATCGGCCGCCGTGCGCGAGGTCAACACCAGATTACAGCCTTCGGCCCCAAGCGCTTCCGCCACCGCGCGGCCGATGCCGCGTGATGCGCCGGTGATCAATACGAGCTTGCCTTTGAGATTCAGGTCCATGATGCCTCAGATGATCTTGTTGTCGCGCAGACGCGCGATGTCCGTATCGGAATAGCCGAATTCACGCAGGATGTCCTGGGTGTGCTCGCCTTGCTCGGGAACGCCGGAAACGATGCTCGCTGGCGTGCGCGACATGACGATGGGTTGGCCGACCACGTGCACATCGCCGCGTTCCGAATCCTTCAGAGGGACGGCGATACCGAGATGCTGCACCTGCGGGTCGGCGAAAACTTCGTCCACCCTGTAGATCGGTCCGGCAGGTACGCCCCCCGCTTCGAGCCTTGACAGCCATTCGGCGGACGTGCGCGACGAGAACATCGGCGCAATCAGCGCCTTGATCTGCGGCCGGTTGCGGGTGCGATCGGCGCCTTTGGCGTAGTCGGGATGCGAGGCGAGCTCAGGCCGATCGATCGCTTTGCAGAACGCCCGCCATTGGCCGTTGCCGCCGACGCCGATGTTGATGAAGCCGTCGGCGGTCGCTACCACGCCCATCGGCGTCGAGGTCGGATGATCGTTGCCGGCCTGCGGCGGCACTTTGCCTTCAACCAGATAGCGCGCCGCCTGGAAGTCCATCAGCGCGATCTGCGCCTGCAGCAGTGAGGTGTGAACCCACTGGCCGAGCCCGGAGCGTTCACGCTCGGCGAGCGCAATCAAGATGCCGGTCGCCGCATAGATTCCGGCGGTGGAATCGGCGACGGCGATGCCGGCGCGCATCGGCGGCGTTCCGGGCTCGCCCGTGACGCCCATCAGCCCGCCCATGCCCTGCGCGATTTGGTCGAAGCCGGCGCGGGTCTTATAGGGGCCGGTCTGGCCGAAGCCGGAGATCGAAGCCAGAATGATGCGGGGGTTAACGGCTTTCAACGCCTCGTAGCCGATGCCAAGCCGATCCTTCACGTCCGGCCGATAGTTCTCGACGACGATGTCGGCGGTCTTCAGCATACGCATGAACACGGCGCAGCCTTCGGCCTCCTTAAGATTGAGCGTGATGGAGCGTTTATTCCGGTGCAGGTTGACCATGTCGTAGCCGTGACGCACCCCGCTGATGCCTTCGTTCGGATCGACGCCGGGCGGCGCCTCGATCTTGATCACGTCGGCGCCGAAATCCGCGAGAATGCGGCAGCAGGTCGGTCCGGCGCGTACGCGGGTCAGGTCGAGGACGCGCAAATGGCTGAGCGCGGCGGAGGCGATCGGCCGCGTCATGATGCGGGCTCAGGTTGCGGCACGAGTTCTGCGATCGCGGTTGGAATGCAGCCGTGCCAGTCTGTCATCGTCTGGACATGCCGGACCAGATCGAGAAGGGCAAGATCGGAGCCGGGACTCCCGACGATCTGCATCGCGACCGGCAAGCCACGCTCGTCGAAGCTGGCCGGCAGCGCTACTGCCGGAAATCCGAGCATGTTGACGAAGCGCGTGAAGCGGCTCATCGCGTAGAGCGTTTTCGCCGAAAAATGATCGGAAGCCGGATCGCATTTCGCTGACCTGGGCGTCGAGATCGCCATCACCGGCAGTACGACAAAATCAGCACCGGCCAGAACGTGGTCTTCGAAATCGCGGATCAAGCGCGGGCGGGCCCTGATGCTCGTGGCCAGCGTATCGTCGGTCACCTCCAACCCCTTGGCAAGGCGCCGGCGCAGCATCGGCGCCACCGCGGGATCGTCGATGCGCGCGCGATGAACCCGCGCACTTTCGGCAAACATGACGGTCAGCGCATGGGTGTCGACAGCGTCAATTGCGGGGAGGGCATCCCTTCGCTCGACGGCAATACCGGAACCCGACAGCACGTCCGCCAGATCGGAGCAGGCTTTCTCAATAGCTGGCGTGCACTGAGCCAACACATCGCGAAGCACCACGGCGCGGCGGAGCGGGCTCGATGCCGGCAAGTTGGCAAGGACCGTCGCCAGCGGTAGCAGATCGACGACGCCACGCGCCAGCAGCCCGATGGTGTCGAGGGACGGTGCCAGCGGCATCGCGCCGCGAGTTGAAATTAGTCCATAGGTCGGTTTCCACGCCGTGATGCCGCAACAGTGCGCCGGAATGCGCAACGAGCCACCAGTGTCCGATCCAAGCGCGACTGCGACTGCGCCGCTCGCCACTGCTGCAGCTGACCCTGATGACGAGCCGCCGGAGACATGCTCCAGACTCCAGGGATTCTTCACACGTCCGCGCGATGCATTGAATCCGGATGGCTCATAGGCGAGTTCGGTCATGTTGGTGAACCCGATCCGGTCGGCTCCGGCCGTGTCGAGCCGCTCTAGCAGATCACTGTGGCCGACGATGCCGAGGTCACCCGCGACGGCGAGCCCGCCGCTAGGACGGTGCGCCGGCGTCTGGAGCATGTCCTTGGCTGCGTAAGGGAAGCCGTCCAACGTGCCGCCGGAGCCCACGCGCGCTGGCTCAATCTGTAGGAACGCATTCAGCGCCGCATTGAGCAGGTCTGCGTGTTCACGTGCGCTCGCTCGCACGCACCGCCGCGTCACTGCATCGAGCGAGGTCCAGTCGGGAATGCGGCGCATCGGACGGAGCGTGACCCTTTAGATGAGGTACGCGGTCAGCATATTGGCGTTCGCAGCCAAGACAAGGGACAGCGCTTGTGATGGCGTCCGCTCCCGTGTATTCCTCGGAAATCCCCTGACCCTCGGGAGTTTGATCGTGCCTGACACTTTAGGCTTCAGAAAGCGGATCGGCCTGGTCGTGCCGTCGACCAATACGACCGTGCAACCCGAGACTGACGCGCTGCGAGTGTCAGGCGTGACCTGTCACACCGGCCGCGTCACCATCAAGGAACGTCCGCTTAACACCGAAGAGGCGTTCAACGAGCACATGCAGATGATGCGCGACGGTATGGGCACGGCGATCGACCAGATCATGACCGCGGGGCTCGACCATCTCATCATGGGGATCGCGCTCGAAACATTCTGGGGTGGGGTCGCCGCTGCCGACAAGATGCAAGCTGATCTCGCGCAACGCGCCGGCGTCGGCGTCACCATGGGCTCGACCGCTATGGTCGCCGCGCTGAAGAAATTCGGCGCCCGCAGGATTGCGATCCTCACCCCGCATCAGCCGCGCGGCGACGAGATGGTGAATGCGTATTTCAAGGAGGCCGGCTTCGACGTCGTCCGGCTCAAAGGCCTCAAATGCCAGACCCCACGCCTGATCGCCCAGGTGCCGCAGCAAGACATCCGCAATGCGCTGCGCGAACTCGACGGTCCGGATGTCGAGGCGCTGCTGACGGTCGGTACCGCACTGCCGTCGAGCGCCGTCGCGGCCGAGGCCGAGCGCTGGTTTGGCAAACCGGTGATCGCGGTCAACACGGTGTCGTTCTGGGACGCGCTGCGCCGCTGCGGCATTGCGGATCGCATCCAGGGCCAAGGGCGGGTATTGGAAGAGCTGTAGCCTCTCCTCCGCCGTTATTCCGGGGCCGGCCGAAGGCCTGAGCCTCCGCGGCGCCCCGAATGACGGTGGAGAATTGTTACACCCCCTCCGCCTGCCGCTTGCGCGCGCTCTCGAGTAGCGAGGCTTTCAGCAGATAGGCACGGTGCTTCTCCGGATCGGCGGCGGTCACGCGCAGCGCCGCGTTGCTCTTGGCGCGCGCATCCGGATCCTTCTCCTCCAGCCGCTTCTTGTTGGCGATGGTCTGCTGCTGGACGTATTCGATGTTGAGCGGGCGGCGGAACCGGTCATAGAAATCGAGGATGTCCGGCGCGGCCTCGTCGCGCATGACGCGGCCGAGTAGATCCGACAGTTCCATCGCGTCGTGGATGCCGAAATTCAGCCCGAGCCCGCCGAGCGGGTTGTTGATGTGCGCGGCATCGCCGGCCAGGAACACACGGCCCTTGCGGAACGACGCCGCGACGCGCTGGTGCACATTATAGATGTTGCGGTGGACGACGGGATAAGTGCCGGCCTTCGGAAAGAATTTCTGCAGCCGGGCCTGCACCGAAGCTTCGTCGTGTGCCTGTTCATCGGTCTCGTTGAGCCGCGTGGGGAACAGCACCCGCCAAAGCCCCTTGCCGTCGTCGCCGGTGACCTTGAAGAGCGCGCACCACTCGTCCGGATCGGAGAAATAGTTGCGCGAGCATTGCGCGTATTCGGTGTCGAAGGCGAACGTCGTCGTCAGCACGAGGAAGCGCTCGGCGTGGGTGTAGCCCTCGAAATCGACGCCCATGGTCTTGCGCACCGTCGAGCGGCCGCCGTCGCAGCCGACCAGGTATGACGCGGTCAGCCGCTGCATGCCGGTAGCTGTCTCGACGTCGACCTCGACGCGGTCATCATATTGTTCGAACCCGGCGATGCGCGACGAGAACGCCACGCTGACATTGGAAAACGCCTTGAGCCTCTCGATCGTCATATTGGCCAGCTTGTGCTGCTCGCACTGTACGACATACGGATAACGCGTGTCGTTCTTGAGGATGCCGAAATCGAACTCGACGATCACCTCGCGGCTGGCGCGGTCCCAGATGCGGAATTTGGGCTCGATCAGGCCGCGCCTTGTCACCTCCTCGACCAGGCCGAGCCCTTCCAGCATCTCGAGCGTCGCCGCATGCGTGGTCGCCGCGCGCGGCATGTCGTTGACGCGCGCTTCCGCCTCGAACAGCCGCACCTCGAATCCCTGCCGGGCGAAGGCAAGAGCGGTGACGACGCCGACGGGACCGCCGCCAGCGACAACGATGGGACGCTGCGATGGCATCGTGAGTTGTCGTTCCTTACTGGGTCTTGAGCCCGGTCACCGCGACTGCGTCCGCCCAGGTGGCGGTGTCGGCCTTGATCATGGCGGCGAACTCGTCCGGCGTGTTGCCGAGCGGGTCGGCGCCGGCCGCCTTGAGGCGCCCGGCGAACTGCGGGTCCTTGACGGCCCGGCCGATCTCGCCGGCGACCTTGTCGACGATCGCGCGCGGCGTGCTGGCCGGCGCCACCAGTCCGTTCCAGGTCACCACGTTGAAGCCGGGAAAGCCGGATTCCGCAACCGTCGGCACGTTGGGGGCTTGCGGCTGGCGGTTGTCGGTCGACACGGCGAGCAGCCGGATCGCGCCCGATGCGGCATGCGGCAGCGCGTCGGACATGTTCGAGAACATGGTCTTCAGGTGCCCGGCGATCACGTCGTTCATCGCCGGCGCATTGCCGCGGTAGCTGACGTTGGTCATGTCGAGACCCGCGCGCTTGGTGAACAGCGCCATGGCGAGATGGGTGACGCTGCCGGCCGTGCCTTCGGCGTAGGCCATCTTGTCCTTCTGCGCTTTCACGTGCGCGATAAACTCGGCAACCGTCTTCGGCGGGAAGTCTTTGTGTACCACCAGCACGAACCCATTGATGGCCACCGCGCTGATCGGCGCGAAATCCTTGATCGGATCGTGATTGAGCTTGGCCATCGCCGGCGAGATTGTCATCGGCGGCGTCACGGCCCACAGCAGCGTGTAGCCGTCGGCTGGCGAGCGCGCGACCATATCGGACGCCAGCGCGCCGTTGGCGCCAACTCGGTTCTCGACGACGAACGTCTGGTCGAACGCCTCGGTGAGGCGTTGCGCAACGACCCGCGCCATCACGTCCGAATTGCCGCCCGCAGCGTAGGGGACGACGATCTTGACCGTCCGCGACGGCCAGGTCTGTGCCTCCGCGCCGAACGAGACGCACGCAAAGGTCAGGGCGATCGCAAATAGCTTGCCCAAAAGCATATCGATGCACTCCCGTTGGGAGACGTTGCCGCCTCTTGCCATCTTCCCAGTTAGCGATAACGTGCGACAGTTTCGCCGATGCAGCAAG
>CAMDEB010000150.1 GCA_945893085.1 Rhodoplanes serenus
CAACCGCCGCAACAACCCGCTCCCGTAGATCAAGCGAATAGGGTCGAGCCATTGGATGCTGGCCTCCATCCCAGCCAGCATCTTGAATCAGAACCGCTCCGATTTGGGAATCCCAAAATCGATTCAGTCCCAATGAATCAGACTCTAGCGTCAGAAGCGGACGGCTGACACTTGATTGGCGATGTCCGTTATGACCTGAGATTGCGTCCTGGTACATGATCTTGAATCAATGTTTCCTGGGGTCCCCCTCAAAATCGTTTTTCAACAGTATCGGTCAAAAGCAGCCATAGGCAGCTGATCTTCCAATGTCTGTTTTGCGATCCGGTGGCCGTTGCCCATCGGATCGTGGAGCGTCAGCCGTCGATCTCCTCGGACACCGGAACGGCCTTCTTGCCGAATGAGGCGTCGTTGGTGCCGCGCTCGGCCACGCTCGAGCCGAACAGCAGCCCCTCCTTCACCTTCGGCATCGTCCGGGCGACGTCGGTGATAACGAGGCCGTGCGTCGGGCAGACGGTCTTCACGTCGAGCTTGTTCATCAACACATCGAGCCGCGCGCAGTAGTTCCGCATGTCGGCCCACTTGGTCCACCACAGGGCGAGATCGGCGAACACGGCGGTGGTGTCCTGCAGGTCGAGCGAGGCCGCCTCCTCGGCGACCAGGCCGCAGTGGCCGTCCTCGTGATAGTGGCTGTAGGCGAAGCCGTCGCCGGGGAACAGCACGCGCTCGCGGGTCTCGAAGCCCCACCAGGTGCTGCGCATGTCACGGATCACCGGCTCGACGGCGCGGAAAGAGCGCCCGCCGAGGTCGATCTCGTCGCCCTCCTTCATCGCGCGCATGCGATGTTCGTATTGCGGGAACGCCAGGTGATAGTCGCTGACGTCGCCGCACAGGATCGCCTCCGGATAGCGCGACAGCACGCGGCCGAGCCCGCCGCAATGCGGTGTCTCCTGGTGGGTGACGAAGAGATATTTCAGCGGCGGCTTGCCGGGCAGCAGCTTGTTGAGCTGGCCCTCGATGATCGGGAAGTCCTTCGGGTGGCCGGTCTCGACCAGCATCGATGCGGTCTCGCCGATGACCAGAAAGCAGGCGTTGCAGCCGTGATAGATCTTGCCCTGCTGGCGCTGCTCCAGGCATTCGCCGAGCCAGAAGATGCCGGGCGCGACCTCGCGCGGCAGCGGGTTGGGACGGTTGAGGGTGCCTTGATGACGCGCTGCCATTCCGATCACCTTTCCTCGTCGCGGCCGACGTAGCGCGACGTCGCGACGGTCTTGTCCAGCGACTTGAGCACGTCGTCGACCAGCTTGATGTGCTTCGCGACGGTCTTCTTGCCGCGCAGGACGCAGCCGTAGCCGGGCGCGATGGTTTCGATGTCGTGCTTGCTCAGGATCTTGTCGATGCCCTTGCGCAATTTCGCGGTGTCGACGCCCTCCAGCCACCAGTAGCGGGTGTTGAGCAGGAACGAGCGCACGTGGTCGAAGTCGGTCGGATCGTCGTCGCCGTCCTGGATGATCCAGGGGCCCTCCGCCCGGTCGCGCCAGGTGTGCGTGAACATGTCGGAGGTGAACATGGTCTTGGTCGCCTCGTCGTAGATCCAGCGCGTGGCGATCAGGCGGATCGGCGCCTGGTAGACGACGACCGGGCGGCCGAGCTCGCCGATCGGGATCGTCTCCTCGCGGCTGATGGTGGTGATCTTGAGCCGGTCCAGCGTGTTCTCCCCGGAGTCCGAGCCGGCGCCGAAGTCGAACCAGAACGCGGCGTCAGGATTGCCGGTGAAGCATTCCTTGACGTTGAAGTAGAGCGTGAACGGGTCGATGTTCTGGATCGACATGAATTCGTTCAGCCGCAGCGGCAAGAGCGACAGCGGCAGCGTCCGCGGGATCAGCTGCTCGATCTGCGCGCGCAGCTTGGGCTCGTCGCCGCCGAAGCCGGTGTCGATCAGCCATGCGGCGTCGGGCTGCCTGAGCAGGTAGCAGTTCGTGACCGAATAGCCGGTTGCGCTGGCCGGATACGAGCTGACCCGGCCGTCGAGCGGCATGGTGTTCTGCAACGCGAACAGCTTGTCTTTGGCAAGCTCGTTGATGTTTGCGCTTTCGATGCGAGCGAGTACGTTCACGTTCCGCCTTTATTGTCGGTCACCGCTCACCTGCGCCGGGAGCCTTGGGCATCATCACATCTTTTCGGGGCTGTGTTCCACTGCCTTATGGCCTGGAACGGCCCGACGCCAGTTCGGCAACCGCCGCGACGATTTGGTCGCGTGCGGCGAACTGCACCATGTGGCCGACGCCGCGCAGCACGATCAGCTTGGCGCGCGGCAGCATCGCCGCGATCGCCCGGGCGTGAATGTCCGGCGACACGATGTCGTCGGTGTCGCCGACGATGACCACGGCCGGAGCCTGGATCGATCCGTAGCGCGGGGCCTGCGCGGTGACGAAGGATTTCAACGACGCCAGGTCTTCGGCGTTGGCGGTCATTTCCGCCGGACGCAGAATCAATTCGCCGCCGGCGCGCTCGAGATAATCCGGCGGCGGCTCCTGCGGCGCGAACGCCGCCTTCACGCCGGGCCCGATCAGCGCCTTGCCGATCGGAAACGCCAGCGTGTGCGTGAACAGCGGTCCGAGCAACGGCGCGGTGATGACGTGATGGTACCAGGCGATGCCGCCGGGCCAGGGATGCGTCACCGGCGCGAGCAGCACCAGGCCGGCGACGCTGCCGGGATGGTCCAACGCATAGGCGGTCGCCAGCGCCCCGGACCACGAATAGGCGACCAGGACGGCGCGCCGCACGCCGATCCGCTGCAGCGCCTGGTGGATCAACGCGGCCTGTCGGGCGGGCGAGGCGTCGGCGCTGCCGCCCGGCCGGGCGCTCCAGCCGTGACCGGGACGGTCGATCGCGATGACGCGATGGTTCGCGGCCAGCCGATCGCCGAGCGCAAACCGCATGTCGCCGAGATTGGCGCTGGCGCCGTGCAGCAGCACCACCGGCGGCGCGCCGGCCGGGCCGAGCTCGACGAGATGCAGCCGGCTACCGTCGACCTCGACGAAGCGGCCCGATGGCGGATGGGCCTGTTCGATCCGGCCGACGCCGAGCCAGGTGATGACGGCCAGCGCGCCGAGCAGCGCGGCGGCGATGGCAACGATGGTGAGGATCATGCGCAGGGGTTTGACGCCGGACGAATGCGGCGCGGCCCGATCAGATATCCCGGCCTTCGACCTTCTCGGTCAGGCTCTTGATCAGGTCGGGGATCTTCTGCAAGTGCGGATGGACCGCGAGCGCGCGGCGGAAAATGTCGAGCGCACGCTTCTCGTCGCCGAACTCCTGCAGGATCATGCCGAGCCCGGACATCGCACCGAAGTGCCGCGGCTCGCGCGCCAGCACCTGGCGGATGTCCTCCATCGAGCGGGCGTAATCCTTCTGCAGGTAGTAGATCGTCGCCCGCCGGTTCCAGGCCTCGACGTAATCGGGCCGGATCTCAACGATGGAGTCGAGCAGCTTGAGCGCAAGGTCGAGGTCCTTCGCGTCGACCGCGGTCTTGACCCGGCTCATTAGCAGGTTCGCGGTGTCGCTGCCCGAGGCGATCCACTGCGCCCAGATGCGATCCTCGATGTGCTTGGCGCTGGCGGCGTCGGGCGCGACCTTGAGCGCCTCGAACAGAAAGTCGAGGCCGCGGAAGCGATCGCCGCGCACGCGCGGCAGGTTGGCCGGCGGCTGCATCGGCTCGATCGCGCGGCCGGACGGCGGACCGGGCGGCTGCGCCTCCTGCGCGAATGCAGGGATGGCGAAGCTCAACGTAGCGGCAACGGCCAGTGTGAGGAATCGATGGCTCATGGCCATAAACTAGACCCTTGCCGCGCGGCGGCAAGATGGCAATTGCGGCAGGCTGTGATGAAGGTTCGGGCGGGCTCGAAGGCTCAGGCTGGCTGATTAGCCCTGGCGGGCCTTGAAGCGCGGCTGGGTCTTGTTGATCACGTAGACCCGGCCCCTGCGCCGGACGATCTTGTTGTCGCGGTGCCGGCCACGCAGCGATTTCAATGAGTTACGGACTTTCATGACGATCTCTTGGGATGTCTTTGGGATTTCTGGGGCCAGGGTTTGCGCGTTTCTAAGGACCCCGTCCCCGCCTGTCAATGTTCGGGCGGGACAGGGATTTTCGCTCCGCCCACGGCTTGGAGGGCGCGCATGGGCTGCTCTACAGTCCGGCCCCGGAGAAAACGATGAAACGCAGCACCGACCGTTTTTTGACCACCCACACCGGCTCCCTGCCCCGGCCGGACGACCTGATCCGCATGATGTACGCCAAGGAAGAGGGCGTGCCGGTGGACGGCAGGGCGCTCAGCGAACGGGTGCGCGCGGCGGTCGCCGAGGTGGTGAAGAAGCAGGCCGATGCCGGCGTCGACCTGGTCAACGACGGCGAGATGTCGAAGCCGAGCTACGCGACCTACATCAAGGACCGGCTCAACGGCTTCGGCGGCACCGGCAACACCTTCGTCTATCAGGACCTCGCCGAATTCCCGAAGCTGGCGCAAAAGGTGTTCGGCGATCCAGGCCGCTCGCGGCGCAAGACGCCGGCCTGCAACGCAGCGATCAGCGTGCGCGACGCGCAAGCCGCGCGGACCGACGTCGATAATCTCAAGGCCGCGATCGCGCAGACCAAGGCCACGGAAGGATTCATGAGCGCGGCCTCGCCCGGCGTGGTGTCGCTGTTTTTCCGCAACGACCACTACAAGGATTTCGAGACCTACATCTATGCCATCGCCGACGCCATGCGCGACGAATACGAGGTCGTGGCCAAGGCCGGCTTCGTGCTGCAGTTCGACTGTCCCGACCTCGGCATGGGCCGGCATATTCAATATGCCGATCTCGACCTCAAGGAATTCCGCAAGCGCATCGCCCTGCACATCGAGGCGCTCAATCATTCGGTGAAGAACATCCCGGCCGAGCAGCTCCGCATGCACCTGTGCTGGGGCAACTACGAGGGGCCGCACCATCACGACGTGCCGCTCGCCGACATCATCGACATCGTGTTCCAGGCGAAGCCGAACGCGATCTCGCTCGAAGCCGCGAACCCGCGCCACGCGCACGAGTACACGCTGTTCGAAACCGTGAAGCTGCCCGACGGCAAGGTGCTGATCCCCGGCGTGATCGAATCGAAGTCGAACTTCATCGAGCATCCGGAATTGATTGCGCAGCGCATCGGCCGCTACGCCAAGCTGGTCGGGCGCGAGAACGTGATCGCCGGCAGCGATTGCGGCTACGGCACCTGGGTCGGCCAGGCCGCCGTCGATCCCGACGTGGTGTGGGCGAAGATGGCGGCGATGGCCGAAGGCGCGCGGATCGCGACCAAGCAGTTCTGGAAATAGGTTTTCGTCATTCCGGGGCGCGAGCGAAGCTCGCGAACCCGGAATCCATAACCACGGCTGCGGCGTATGGATTCCGGGCTCGCCGCTACGCGGCGCCCCGGAATGACGAACAGTGCTACCGCTTCTCGTTCAGCGCCCCGCCGTCACCCAACCCCAGCGCCTCAACCATCACCCGGAACACCTCGGTGTTGTCGATCTGCCCGCGTACGCGCTCGCTGCCCGGCCCGGCGGCGGTGAGGATCACGTCCTCGCCGGAGTGCACGCTGGAGTTCGGCGCGCTCGCCGAGAGCAGCGCCAGCCGCCGGCTGACGTCGATCCGCGCCGGATAGCCGTTCGCGTCGGGCGGCGGATAGTTCGGAAAGCCCGCGCGCTCGTAGAGACGAACGCGCTCGCGCAGCGGCTGGTTCGGCTGCGCCGCCGTGGGCTCGTCGACCGTGCCGATCAGGCTGATGGAATGGTTGTGGTCGGCGATCACCAGGATCAGCGTGTCGTCGCCGCGCGCCCTCGCCCAGTCGCGCGCGAGCCGCACCGTGTTGTCGAGCATGATCGTGTCGTAGACGGCGCGCTCCATGTCGTGCGCGTGGGTGTACGTGTCGATCAATCCAGCCTCGACCATCAGAAAGAAGCCGGCCGGGTTGCGCGAGAGGATGTCGAGCGCTGAGCCAAGCTGCGCTGTCAGGTCCGGCTGATCCGGAAATTTCGCGACCGTGCCGCCCTTCAGGAAGATCCGATCCAGCACGCCATCCATGTTGCCGAGATTGAACAGGCCGAGCAGCTTATTCGACGATTTCGCGGCCGCGAGTTCGGCCGCGGTGGTGGCATAGGCATAGCCGGCCTCGCGGAACTTTGCGACGAAGTCCTGCTCGTCCTTGCGCTTGGAGCCCGGTGTGCTCTGCGGCAAGAAATTCGCAAGGCCGCCGCCCATGATCACGTCGGGCCTGGCGGCGAAGAAATGCTCGGTGATGCGGTCGTACTCGCGCCGCCGGCGGGTGTGCGCCACCATCGCCGCCGGCGAAGCGTCCTGGATCTCGGTGTCGGTGACGATGCCGACCGCGAGCCCGAGCCGCCGCTTCACCAGGCTGGTGATGGTCTCGACGCGAGGATCGTCGAACGGATTGAGCGTCCGGTCGGCGTAGACGCCCATCGCCGCGTTCGAGGTCTTGTGGCCGGTGGCGTAGGCGCTCGCCGAATTGGCCGAGTCGGCGATGATCGTGTCGAGGCCCGCGGTCGCGACCAACGCCATCTGCGGCATGTCATCCATGGCGAGCTTGCCGAACGCCTTGCCCTCGGCGATGCCCTTCGACAGCAGCCGCGCCGCGATCCGGTGCGCCGGCGACAAGCCGTCGCCGATGAACAGGATGACGTTCCTGGCCCGCCGCGCCCCGGTGGCATAGACGGTCCAGGTCACCTCGCGGGTGTGTGTTCCATCCGTGGCACGGACCTTGTAGGTGCCCGGGTTCGGCAGCGACACGTCGCGCAGCATCAGCGACGATTGCTCCTCGCCGTCCTCGCGCTCGATGAAATCGGCCGCGCGGCCCAGCACCTTGGCATGGTCCTCGCCGTTCAGCGTCAGCGCGATATCGGCCGGCTTCGCCAGGCCGGGGAACTCGACCTTGAGATCGAAGCGCGAGCCGACCAGGATTTCCGCCCGGTCGACCGGATAGATGGTCTGCGCGGCGGCGCTCCCGCCGGCCAGCAGGCAAGCAACGCAGGCTGCGGTGGCAATGAGGTGGCGCATGGCGGAGCCCTCGAATGACCGGACCGGTGAACCTAATCACGGTCCATGATCGAATTGTTGCAACTGTCGCGGCGCGGTCAACTGCGATAGAACACCCGCCCGATGGCCAACACCTCGCAACCCGCTCCGGTGCTCGACACGCCGGTGACCACCGCCCGCCCCGCCTGGCTGCAAAGCCTGCTGCGGCCGATCCAGGCGTTCCGGCTGAGCTACCTGCCGGTGGTGATGGTGTACTTCGCCTACGGCGCGCTCGGCCTGATCGACGTCACCCGCGACCTGTGGATCAAGGAGCAACTGACGCTGACGCCGGCCGAACTCGCCGGCATCGCGGTCTGGCTCAGCCTGCCGTGGACCGTGAAGATGGTGTTCGGCGAGCTGGTCGACAGCGTCCCGATATTCGGCTCGCAGCGCACGGCCTACATCCTGATCGGCGCGGGCTTCACCGCCAGCGGCCTGCTGACCCTCGCGGGCGCCGCCGGCGGCTGGCTCGTCTTCCTGCCGCCGAGGCAGCTCTACATCCTCGGCGCGCTGCTGATCGTGGTCGGCACCGTGATCCAGGACGTGGTCGCCGACGCGATGTCGACCGAGGTCGTGGCCCGCACCGACGCCGCCGGTCAGCCGCGGCCCGACGCCGCGGTGCGCGCCGAGCTCGGCATGGTGCAGGTGCTCGGCCGGCTCGCCCTGTCCGGCGGCATCCTGGCGGTCGTCGGCCTGTCCGGCTGGCTCGCCGACCTGATGGCGCGCGAGACGGTGTTCCTGCTCGGCTTGGTGATCCCCGCCATCTCGATCACCGGCGTGTTCCTGCGCCGTCACACGCCGAGCGAACGGCGCCCGCTCGACTGGCGCATCCTCGGCGGCGGCTTAGCCTTCGGCTCGGTGGTGCTGGCGCTGGCGCTCGGCTCGGTGCCGTTCGCCCAGGAGCTGACCTTTGCGATCTCGATGGGCGTGATCTGCGGCATGCTGGTGCTGGTCACCAAGGACCTCGATCCGGTGAAGCGCCGCGCCATCCTGTTCACCAGCATCATCATCTTCGCATTCCGCGCCACGCCTTCGGTCGGCGACGGCTATTTCTGGTGGACGCTCGACGTGCTGAAGTTCGACGGCGCGTTCTACGGCGTGCTGCGCCAGACCGCGGCGATCCTTGCCATCGCGGCGATGTGGATGTTCGCCAAGCAGCTAACCGAATATTCCGTCACCGCGGTGCTGTTCTGGATCGCGGTCGCCGGCACGGTGCTGTCGCTGCCGAATGTCGGGCTGGTCTACGGCCTGCACGAATGGACCGAGGCGACGTTCGGCTTCGGCGCCCGCACCATCGCGCTGGTCGATGCCGCGACCACCTCGCCGTTCGCGCAGCTCAGCATGATCCCGCTGCTGACGCTGATCGCGTACTATGCGCCGGAGGGCCATCGCGCCACCTGGTTTGCGCTGATGGCGTCGCTGATGAACCTGGCGCTGGTGGCGGGGGCGCTGCAGACCAAATATCTCAACGAGATTTTCGTGGTGCAGCGCGGCGAGTATGGCGAGCTGGGACCGCTGCTGGTGACGGTCGTGGTGCTGGGCTTCGTGATTCCGATCGCGGTGATCGCGCTGTTGGGGCCAAGGCTGGCCAAAGGCCCGGCCTGAATTAAGGACTTGGTCCCGATTTGGGACTATGGTACCATTCTATAAGTGAGGATTATCGCGCTCAGCACGCTCAAGAGATTTCTCAGCCGAAGCACCTCATACGCCGATGCTCGCGAGCCTCTGATGGCATGGTATCGGCTGGTTCTTCAGGCCAATTGGGCGGCGCCTGCGGACATCAAGGGCGACATTCGGAGCGCGAGTATTCTCAAGGACGGCCGAGTCGTTTTCAATATCGCAGGCAACAAGTATCGGGTTGTTGTGTGGATCAACTATCCTTACCGCGTGGTCTATATCCGATTTGTCGGCACCCACCGCCAATACGATAGGATCGACGCACAAAACGTCTGAAAGCATGTCATGCAGATTTCACCGATCAAGAACCATCGCGACTATCGGCGTGCGCTGAAGGACATCGAAGGCCTGATGAGCGCCAAGCACAATGCGCCGGAGGGAGATCGCCTTGATGTACTAGTTACTTTGGTCGAGGCTTGGGAGCGAAAGCACTATCCGCTCGATCTTCCCGACCCGGTGGAAGCCATCAAGTTCCACATGGACCAGAATGGGCTGCAGCCTCGCGATCTGATCCCCTTCATTGGCAGCCGGAACCGCGTGCACGAGGTGCTGAATCGAACCCGTTCGCTGACCCTGTCAATGATCAGGCGACTGCATGACGGGCTGGGAATTCCCGCGGAATCGTTGATCAAGATCAATGGAAAACGAGCCGCCTAATCCTCCCGATCGGGATAGTAATCGTGCAGTTCGGACTGAATTTCTTCCCCTGTGTCGGACCCGAGCAGAAGTCCGCCGAGCAGTACTTCCGCGAGGTGCTGCACCTCGTCTCGCTCACCGACGAGCTCGGCTACAGCCACGTCCGCCAGGCCGAGCACTACTTCCATCCGTATGGCGGCTACACCCCGAGCCCGATCGTCTTCCTCACCGCGGCCTCACAGCGCACCAAGCGCGCCCGCCTGATCACCGGGGCCGTGCTGCCCGCCTTCAACAGCCCGCTGAAGATCGCCGGCGAGGTCGGCATGCTCGACGGCATCAGCGGCGGACGGCTGGAGGTCGGCTTCGGCCGCGCGTTCCTGCCGCATGAGTTCGCCCAGTTCGGCGTCGGCCTCGACGAGAGCCGCCGCCGCTTCACCGA
>CAMDEB010000151.1 GCA_945893085.1 Rhodoplanes serenus
ACTGGCTGTTCCCGGTCAAGGGCGCGCTCGATCCGAACGACGTCGCGATCTGCATCGGCGAGCGGCTGCTGAAATACGTGAGCGACGAGAACCTGTCGTCGCGCGTGACGCGGCTGAAGGCGGCGCAGCGCGTGCTGGCCGAGACTCAAGACGTGGCGGTCCGCGTTCCGTATTTCTGTTCGGGCTGCCCGCACAATTCGTCCACCGTGGTGCCCGAGGGCATGCGCGCCTACGCCGGCATCGGCTGCCACTACATGGTGCAGTGGATGGACCGCTCGACGCTCGGCTTCACCCAGATGGGCGGCGAGGGCGCGAACTGGATCGGCGAGGCGCCGTTCTCCAAGCGGCCGCACGTGTTCCAGAACATCGGCGACGGTACCTACAACCATTCCGGCTACATGGCGATCCGCGGCGCGATCGCCTCCGGCGTCAACATCACCTACAAGATCCTGTTCAACGACGCGGTCGCGATGACCGGGGGGCAGATGAACGACGGCGGGCTGACGGTGCCGCAGATCGCGGCGCAGGTCGCGGCCGAAGGCGCCAAGCGCGTCGTCGTGGTCAGCGACGAGCCGAAGAAATATCCCTCCGGTACCAAGTGGCCGGATGGCGTCACCTTCCATCACCGCGACGATCTGCAGACCGTGCAGGCGTCGCTCGCCGAAATCCCCGGCTGTACGGTCTTGATCTATGACCAGACCTGCGCCGCCGAGAAGCGCCGCCGCCGGAAGCGCGGCACATTCCCCGATCCCGACAAGCGCGTCGTCATCAACGAGCTGGTCTGCGAGGGCTGCGGCGATTGCGGCGTGCAGTCGAACTGCGTGTCGGTGCAGCCGCTGGAGACCGAGTTCGGCCGCAAGCGCACCATCGACCAGTCGAGCTGCAACAAGGATTACTCCTGCCTGAAGGGCTTCTGCCCGTCGTTCGTCACCGTGCACGGCGGCAAGCTGAAGAAGGGCACGGGCGTCGCCGGCCAGCATGCGCTGCCGGCGCTGCCCGACCCGGCGCTTCCGAAGATCGATCAGACCTACGGCATCATCGTCACCGGCGTCGGCGGCACCGGCGTCGTCACCATCGGCGGCATCCTGGGTATGGCAGCGCATCTCGAAGGCAAGGGCGTCGGCGTCATCGACATGGCCGGCCTCGCCCAGAAGGGCGGCGCGGTCTACAGCCACATGCGCATCGCCGAGCGGCCGGAGGACATTCACGCCATCCGCGTCTCGGCGGGCGGCGCCGATCTGGTGCTCGGCGGCGATATCGTGGTCGCCGGCAACAAGAAGGTGCTGGCCGCGGTCAAGCCCGGCCGGACCGCGATGGTGGTCAACACCACGGCATTCCTGCCCGGCGACTTCACCCGCAACGCCGACTTCTCGCTGCCGATCGAGCGGCTCAAGCGCGCGATCGTGACGGCGGCCGGCCGCGAGCAGTGCCACTTCACCGACGCCTCGCGGCTGGCGACGGCGCTGTTCGGAAGCTCACTTGCCGCCAACGTCTTCATGGTCGGCACCGCCTATCAGCTCGGCGCCATTCCGCTGTCGGCGGATGCGATCGAGCAGGCGATCGCGCTCAACGGCGAAGCCGTCGCCGTCAACACCGAGGCGTTCCGCTGGGGCCGCCGCGCCGCGCTCGATCCGGCCGCGATCGAGGCGCTGGCGCAGCCCGC
Organism: Rhodoplanes serenus; assembly: GCA_945893085.1. Taxonomy (GTDB): domain Bacteria; phylum Pseudomonadota; class Alphaproteobacteria; order Rhizobiales; family Xanthobacteraceae; genus Z2-YC6860. Next base: position 1,664 of record CAMDEB010000151.1, read on the forward strand.
GCCCGAGGCTCGCGACGACAACCGGAGGCTTTCGGAATCGTTCGAGGAGACGGTGGAGCGGCGGGTCGCGTTCCTCACCGCCTACCAGGACGCAGCCTACGCCGCGCGCTATCGCACGCGGGTCGCGCAGGCGACGGCCGCGGAAGCAAGCCGCGCGCCCGGCAAGTGCGGGCTGGCGGAGGCCGTCGCGCGCTATCTGTTCAAGCTGATGGCCTACAAGGACGAGTACGAGGTGGCGCGGCTCTACACCGACGGAAATTTCCTGAAACAGGTCGCCAACGAACTCGGCGGCGACAACCTGCGCTTCGAGTTTCATCTCGCGCCGCCACTGCTGGCGCGGCGCGATCCGGTCACCGGCGTGCCGCGCAAGATGAACTTCGGGGCGTGGATGATGAGCGCGTTCAAGCTGCTGGCGCGCCTGAAATTCCTGCGCGGCACGGCGTTCGACATCTTCGGCTATTCGGACGAGCGCAAGACCGAGCGCAAGCTGATCGCCGACTACGAGGCGCTGTTGGACGAGGTGCTGGCCAAGCTGACGCCTGACAATCACGCGCTCGCGGTCGGGCTCGCCGCCGTCCCGGAAAAAATCCGCGGCTTCGGCCACGTCAAGGCGCGCCACCTCGTCGCCGCCAAGGCCGACGAGGCGGCGCTGCTCGACCAGTTCCGCGCCGGCGCGCCGCTGCTGAAGGCTGCGGAGTAGGGCGCGACCAAGAGGCTTCGTGGTGCAACCGGGCCATGCGTTGATCGTCGGCGCGGGGTTCGGCGGTCTGGCCGCCGCCATCGCGCTCGCGCAACGCGGCTGGACCGTCCGTGTGCATGAGCGCCGGGATTCGCTGCGCGGCGAGGGCTACGGCATCGCCATTCACAACAACATGGCGCACATCTTCTCGTCGTTCGGCATCCTCGACCGGGTGCTGGCCGGCGGGATGAAGATCGACCGCCGCGACTCGCTCGACGCGCAGGGCGACGTCGTGATGAGCCGGAAAACGACGCGGAGCCCGTACCGAATCGACCGCCAGCACATCATCGCACTGCTCGCCGAGCGAGCACGTGAGGCGGGCGCGGACATCCGTTTCGATTCGCCGGTCACGGGCGCCACGCCGGACGGTGCAATCACGCTCGGCGATGGAAGCATGCATCGCGCCGATCTCGTGGTCGCGGCGGACGGCGTCAACTCCACGGTCCGCGACGCGCTCGGCCTGCTCAAGCAGCGCATCTGGGGCCGCGATTGCGGCGTACGCGTCACCATCCCGCGGCTGCCCGAGGAGATCGCGGCCGACGACTGCGGCGGTACGGTGATGATCGAGGCCTGGGCCGACAAGCGCCGCGTGCTGTTTTGCCCGGTGACCAAGAGCGAGTTCTACGTGCTGCTCACCTGCACCGCGCGCGATGCCAAGGCTTGCACGACGCCGATCGATCCCACGGTGTGGACGCGCTCGTTTCCGAGCCTGCGTGACCTGTTCGTGCGCATCCGCGACACCGCCGATTGGCCGCAAAGCCGCTGGGATCATTTCCAGACCATCCGGCTGAAGCGTTGGTCGGTCGGACGGATCGCCGTTCTGGGCGATGCGGCGCACGCGATGCCGCCGTATCTCGCGCAAGGCGCCGGCCACGCTATGATGAACGCGCTTGGGCTCGCAGCCGCCTTGGAACGGGCGCCGGACGTTGCGTCGGCCTTCGAGCAATGGGAGCGCCGCGAACGGCCATTGACGGAACACACACAGCGCTGGACCCGAATCTACGGCGCGACCATGTTCCTGCCAAAGCCGTTCAAGCGCGTATCGATCCTGGTTGAGAAAATTCCCTGGGTGGCCACGCAATATGTGCGTGTCGCCAATCATGTTCCAACCGGAATTTCGCCGATGTAGACTTGGGCGAAACAGCCCTCCGGGAGGCGTCGCATGGCGATCACCCTCAACCACACCATCGTGCCGGCGCGCGACAAGGCCGCCTCCGCCAGATTTTTCGCCAAGCTGTTCGGGCTGAAGCGCGGGCGTAGCGGCTATTTCGCGCCTGTGAAAGTGAACAAGACGCTGACGCTCTTGTTCGACGACGACTCCAAATTCGAGAGCCATCACTACGCGTTCCACGTCAGCGAGCGTGAGTTCGCCGCGATCTTCGGCCGCATCAAGAAAGCCAAGCTCGCCTACGGCAGCGCGCCGTGGAGCCTCGACGACGGCAAGCTCAACGATTGGGGCGGCGGGCGCGGCGTCTACTTCAAGGATATCAACGGTCACGTGCTGGAGCTGATGACCGTGCCGCAGTGACCGCGGGCGGCATCAGCGCGCGGTGCCGGCGGTCCCGCGACCGACCGAAGCATCGGCGGTTTCCGCGAACGCCGCCGCCATCTCCTGCGCCCCCGGCAACTGCGACGCGCGGTCCATCTTGCCGTCGATCGCCGCATACAGCATCGAAACGACGCCGGTCCGCCGGGCGATCGGGTTGCGATGGTAGCCGCGCTCCTGGAAGAAGTTCGAGGTCGGCACCAGCGCACGCATCTCCTGTGGCATGGTGACCAGGTCGATGCCGTTGCCGTCGCCGGTGAGGTTCATGAGCTCGAGCTCCGCCGCGGTCAGCGGCGCGTCGTGGCCTCTGCTGCGCGCGAACACGACCGAATCCACGAGCTTCTGGGTCTGCAGCAGCGGGCCGATGTCGCGGTCGAGCAGCGCCGCGTGGAGGCCGACGCCGCCGTGGGTCGTCTTCGCGAGCTTGTCATGGTCGCGCCAGACGTTCGGCACCGTGCGGCTGAAAGCGATCATGCGCCGGAGCGCCGCGATCTTGCGCTCCATCGCGCCCTTCTCGTCGCCGGACAGCGCCGCGGCCTTGCGCTGCAACGCCTCGACGAAGCGTTCGCCATGCTCGGCCAGCAGGCCGACGCTGTTGGTGGACAGGAGTTGGTTGTAGCCGACCGCCGGCGAGATCGCGCGCGCCTTCTTGCGCTTGTGCGTCAGTCCGGCCTGGACGTCGTAGGTGCCGTTGCCGCCGGTCTCGAAGGCATAGATGCGCACCGCTTGGTCCCGCGTCAGGCCCGCAGCCATCGCGGCCCTCGCATAGGCCTGCTTGAAGGCCATTTCGCTGTCCGGCGGCTCCGGCACGAAGTCGTGCTGCGCAGCCGCGGCCTTGAGGACATCGGCCTGGACCGGGATGCGCGGGATTTCCCGCTCCCCGGGCCCGCGCGGCGGCAACGGGCGGACGTGGAGTGGCGGCTGGGTCAGCACGTAGTCTTCGAGCGTGATCGGTTCGTTGTTGCGGCGCTTGGCGATGCGCACGCGGCGCTTGGCGACGACCGAGTCCCAATAGACGCCGGCTTCCTTGGCGAGCTCGTGGCGCGGCTTCGCCGGCGGCCGCTTCGCTTTGGCGTGAACGCCGGTTTTGGATTTCTTTGCGCCCCAAGCCTCCGGCGCCAGCGACGGCTGCGCCGCCGCGACGACAATCGCGGCGAACAGCCAGGTCAGCAATCGGCGCGAGAACAGGTGCTGCATGTTCGCTTGTCGAACCACTGCGCTTGAATCGTGATGAATCATACCATATCGCCCCAGGCGGCACCGAAGGAGCCGCCCCCTAAGGTTACCGCCGGCGCCCCCCGGCAGGCGGCATGGGCGGTTCGGCGGATCCTGCGTTGTTCCGGACGCAGGCTTTCCATAAAAATGCCATGCCCGGCCGGGCAATTGAGGATCGAGGGGATGGGTCGCGGATGGAAATTGCAAATGCGTTGAAGGCCTTGCCGGTCCTGCTGGCGCTGGCCGGATGCGGATCGATCACGGGCGTGGCCGAAAGCGCCTCGACCCTCAACGGCTTCCGCGCCTCCCACGGCCGGACCGCCCTGCAATCGGACGGCGGGCTGACGGCGATGGCGCAGTCCCATGCCGCCGACATGGCGCGGCGCGATGCGCTCGATCACAACGGCTTCATGGAGCGTCGCGGGCCGCGCGGCGCGCGCGCGGAGAACGTCGCCTACGGCTGCAACGACTCGCCCTGCGTCATTCAGCAGTGGGTCAATTCATCCGGCCACCGCGCCAACATGCTGCGCACCGACATCACCAAGTACGGAATCGCGTCGGCGGTGTCGAAATCCGGCAGGCGCTATTGGGTGCTGGAGCTGGGCGAGTAGGGTGTCGCGCCGTCGCGCCGCCTCAAGCGTTAACGCGCGTTAACCATTAAGTTCGGAACGATGCGCGCATTGAGCCGTTGGCGCAGGGACAGCCGCGAACGGAGAATGACGATGTGGTCCTATGCGCTTCTGCTGACGCCCTATCTGGTGATCGCGTCGAGCGCCACGCTCGGCATTTCCATTCTGGCGATTTACCTGACGCAGTCCGGCCGCCAGCCGCAAGCGGTCGGATTCGGCAGCCCGGCGATCTGAGCTTACTGCGTCTTGATGTTGGCCTCGCGGATGGCGCGGCCGTAATCCTCATATTGCTTGCGCAGAAAGGCGGCGTAGCCCTCGCCGCAGGTGCCGACCGCGAACAGCCCCTGCGCATCGAGCTTGGCCTTGACCTCGGGCACCTTCAGGGACGCGGTGAACCAGATCGCGAGCTGCGAAGTCAATTCGCGCGGCGTCTTGGCTGCGGCGTTGACGCCAAACCAGATGTCGACATTGAAGTCCTTGATCCCGGCGGCTTCGGCGACGGTCGGCAGGTCCGGCATCGATGCGATCCGCTTCGCGGTGGTGGTGGCGAGCGCGCGCACCCGGCCGGTCCGGATCAGCTCCGAGACATTCGGGTAGCTCGACATCACCGAGGTGAGGTGGTCGCCCATCAGCGCGTTCACCGCCGGCGTCGTGCCCTGGTACGGGATGTAGTTGATGTTGACGCCGGTCGCGCGCTTGATGGTCTCGATCGCGATGTGCGGGCTCGACGCAGGTCCCGCGCTCGCCATCGTCAGCTCGCCCGGCTTGGTCCGCGCGGCGGCCAAGAGATCGTTGAGCGTCCGATAGGGCGAGGTGTTGTTGACGACGATGAGCTGCGGCGACTGCACCAGATAGCAGATCGGCTCGAAGCTGGTCAGCGGATCGTAGGACAGCTTGCGCAGGTGCGCGTTGATGACGAACTCGGGCGTCGTGATGACCAGCGTGTTGCCGTCTGGCGCCGAGCGCGCCACCACCTCGGTGCCGATCGTGTTGCTCGCGCCGGGCCGGTTCTCGACCACCATGGACTGGCCATAGGCGCGGCTGATGTGGTCGGCCAGGATCCGCGCAATGGTGTCGGATCCGCCGCCCGGCGTGGATGGAACGATGATCTTGATCGCCCGTGATGTCTGCGCCGATGCGTGCCCACCCGGCAGCGCCAGCAGCACGGCGGCGGCGATCAGACTTCGAAGTAGGTTGCGCATCGCTGGAACCTTTCGTGCGCGCGGCATGTCGAATGGCGAGAGTGCATTCTATGGGCTGGCTCAATAAATCTCCAGGCAGGCGGCAGCCGCATCCAGCTCAAACGCGGTTATCGCATCCATCCGGCTGCGAAGCATGCCGCCTATGACGGCGGTCGGTTGATTGCCACAGCGCAGCCAGATGAGCTTGGGTGGCGGTCCAAGCAGCGCCGCCAGTTCGGCAAAATCCGAATCAAGAGAAACAAGCGTAAAGCCGTTGGCCTGGGCGAAGTTCCAAACGGCGCGGTCGCTGGCCTCGGCCAAACCGGCAAGCCTCACCTGGGTCGAGCCCGGAAACAGGTCTGTCAAATGGGTGCAGAGCTTGAAACTGAGGTTTTGATCGAGCAACAGTTTCATTTCGCCGTGACAAGCCGTCGCTCACGGTCGGCCGCATAGGCGAGGCACGCGCGGATATCGTCCTCATTCAATTCTGGATGGTCGGCGACAATCTGCTCATGCGACAGTCCGGCGGCGAGCCATCCGAGCACGTCCGACACAGCGATGCGCATGCCACGGATCGTCGGACGTCCGCCGCGCTTGCCGGGCTCGATGGTGATGATGTCCTGATAAGTCATGGTCTCATCAGCTGAGGCTGGCCTTTTCGCCGATGCATTATAGCAAGATGCGCCGGTTTGCGCGAGCGGCTGGATTGGCCGAGAAACATCGCTAAGACGCCTTCTCCCGCCGCTTGGCGCGGCGCACCAGGTAGTCGAAGTTCACGATGAACTGGTCCGGCCGGCTGATGTCGTGCTTGAGCTGCTCGATGTCGGCGCGCGGGAACTCCGGCGCCGTGGTGCCTGCGGCTTCGGCGATCATCTGAATTTGTGCCGCGTTCTCCAGCATGATGGTGCCGATGATCACCTCTTCGACACTCGCGCCCGCGGTCACGACGCCGTGGTTCTTCAGCAGCACCGCGCGGTGCGGTCCCAGCGCCTTGGCGACACCGGCGCCCATCTCCGGCGTGCGGATCAGGTTGATGGTGTCGGTGTATAATCCCAGCGCCTCGTAGAACAGGGCGCCCGGCTGGCTCAGCGCCTTCATCGGCCGTCCGCTCCCCGACAGCGCGATCGAATAGGGCGGATGGGTGTGCAGCACGCATTGCACGTCCGGCCGCGCCTTGAAGATCTCCGAGTGGATGAACACCTCGCTGTGCCGGCGCGAGGTGCCGGCCACGACCTTGCCGTCGAGACCGATGGTGAGGATGTTCTCCCGGGTGATCTCGTCGAGGCCGACGCTATGGCACTTCATGAAGAACAGCGACGGATTGTCCGGCAACCGCACGGAAATGTGCCCGCGCGTGAAGTCGTCCTGGCCTTCGCCGACCAGCACCTTGCCGGCCCAGATCATTTTTTCTTTGATTTCGTCGTGGGTCATGCCGGATGCGCTCATCCCGCCTTCCCATTCTGCAACGCCCGCCACACCACCTCCGGCGTCGCCGGCATCGCGATGTGCCTGACGCCGAAGTCCGACAGCGCATCGACCAGCGCGTTGGCCACCGCCGGCATCGCGCCGACGCAGCCGGCTTCGCCGGCGCCCTTGACGCCGAGCGGGTTGGTCTTGGTCGGCACCGGGTTGGCCTTGACGTCGATCTGGCAGAAGTCCCGCGCGCGCGGCATGCCGTAGTCCATGAACGAACCGGTGACGAGCTGGCCTTCGTCGTCGAACCGGATGTCCTCCTTCAGGATCTGGCCGACGCCCATCGCCACGCCGCCGACGATCTGGCCCTTGAGCAGCAGCGGGTTCATCACCGTGCCGACGTCGTCCACCACGTTGTAGCGCACGATGTCGACATGCCCGGTCTCCGGATCGATCTCGACCTCGCAGACGTGCACGCCGTTCGGGAAGTTCTCCACGTCCGCCTTGTACACCGCGGTCGCGTACAGGCCCGCCTCCATGTTCTTCGGCAGCTTCGCCGGATTGAACGAGTCCTGCGCGATGTCCTTGATGGTCAGGGTCTGGTTGGTCTTGGTGCTGGAGAAGATGCCGTCGGCGAAGTTGATGTCCGCGACATCGACCTTCAGGTTGTGTGCCGCGATGGCCTTGGCCTTGGCGATGACCTTTTCGCCGGCGTTGTGGAACGCCGCCCCCGACATGGTGGCCGAGCGCGAGCCGCCGGTGCCTTCGCCGAAGAACACCTTGTCGGTGTCGCCCTGGATGTAGTCGATGTCGTTCGGATGGATGCCGAGCTTGTCGGCGACCACCTGCTTGAATGTGGTCTCGTGACCCTGGCCCTGGTTGATGCTGCCGGAAAAGATCTGCACCGTGCCGCCGCGGTCGAAGCGGATTTCGGCGCCCTCGAAGCTCGGCGCCGCCGCCCGTTCGATCGTGTTGGACATGCCGAACCCGCGTAGCTTGCCGTTCTTCTTCGACTCCGCCTTGCGTTTGTCGAAGCCTTCGACGTCGGCCATCTTGAGCGCGAGGTCCATGCCCTTCTCGAACTCGCCGGAGTCATAGGTGAAGGTGAGGCTGGTCTTGAACGGCATCGCCTCGGGCGGGATGTAGTTCTTCCGCCGTAGCTCGGTCGGGTCCATCTTCAACTCAGCGGCCGCGACATCGACCATGCGCTCGATCACGTAGGCGGCCTCGGGACGGCCGTTGCCGCGGTACGGCCGCATCGGATGGGTGTGCGTGAACACCGCCGTCGATTCCACGTACATCGCCGGCGTGCGGTAGACGCCGGCCAGCGTGCCGAGATTGCCGGTGTAGGCCTGGAAGCCGGATTGCAGATAGGCGCC
>CAMDEB010000152.1 GCA_945893085.1 Rhodoplanes serenus
ACACCAGCGGGACGACCGGCAAGCCCAAGGGCGTCATGTACACCCATGCGGCGATGATCCAGGCCGCAAGGACGCTGTCGCATGAAAGCGGCGCGCTGGAACCTGTCACTGCGCTGATCGTGATGCCGCTGTTTCACGTCGGAGCGCGGATCGAATCGTTCGGGTTCCTGTATCTCGGCGGCACCATCGTGCTGCACCGTACGTTCGATGCGATGGCGGTGCTCAAAACTATCGAGCGCGAGCGGATCACGGCGATGCACCTCGCGCCGATCATGATCCAGCGCATGCTGGAGGTGCCCAATCGCGAGGCGTTCGACCTGTCGACGCTGCAATGCGTCCACTACGCCTCCGCACCGATGCCGGTGCCGTTGTTGCGCCGGGCTATCGCAGCGTTCGGCCTGGTGTTCCATCAGGTCTACGGCATGACAGAGTGCCTCGGAGGCACGACGCTGAAGGCGCACGACCACAAGCTCGAAGGCGACGAAAGGGAGGTCGCGCGTCTGGCGTCGGCGGGTCAGCCCTATTCGGGCACTCAACTGCGCATCGTGCGGATGGATGGCAGTGGTGCGGATCTGGGCGAGATCGGCGAGATTATGATCAAGTCGCCGGCCACGATGAAGGGCTATTGGAATAACACCGCGGCAACGATTGAAACGTTACGCGACGGCTGGGTGCACACGCAGGATCTCGGCCGCCTTGATGACGATGGATTTCTATACGTGGTCGACCGCAAGAAGGACATGATCATTTCTGGCGGCGAGAACATCTACTCTTGGGAGGTCGAAGAAGCGTTGCGACACCATCCGGCCGTTGCCGAGGCGGCGGTGATCGCGGTGCCCGATCCGGAATGGGGCGAGGCCGTGAAGGCATGCGTGGTTCTTCGCGAAGGCATGCGAGCCGGTCAGGATGAGCTGATCGAGCATTGTCGCACCCACATCGCGAGCTACAAGAAGCCACGCAGCGTAGAGTTCGTCGCGGCTTTGCCGCGGCTGTTCAACGGCAAGATCGACAAGAAGGCTCTGCGCACGCCGTATTGGAACCGGCAGGACCGCCAGATTTCGTAACGCTGGGTCCCACGGCGGCCATTGCGCTTCATCAAGAAGCAGGCCGAGACACGCGAAAAGGTGATCAAGGCGGCCGGCATGAAGCTCGACTAGGCCGCGAACGTGCGCCGTTTAGCGCTCGCGGCGCTGTTTCCTGGGCGTCTGCAAGGCTATTGTTTGGCGGCGGCGGCCGCGCTCACCACGCCACGCACCAGATCCGGATGGTCAGCCGCGGTCGACGACCGTGGAATGAGTAAAGAGGGAGCCCAAATTTTTACAGTCAGTGAATGCATCGATCACTGTTTTTCGTTTGATATGTGGTGTTACGATTTCGCAAGGCACGTTGACCCTGACGATATGGTCATGGGACTGCACAGAGCTTTTGAGCTCATTTCTGACGCAACACGTCTGCATAGCTTCGTGGCGCTTCGAAAATTGGATGAGTTCTTTCGCGCTGAAAAGTCACAGCGAGACGATTTGATTGCGAGTGACCTTGGCATCGACAGGGACATTGTTTTGGGTGGCGCCGGGAAGACGTTTCTCACTCCGACAGAACGCGTGAACATTAACAAAGGTGCTGCACATTTAACGGAGTCAGATCATAAATACGACCATTGCCCCGCTATTTTCACATACATAGATTTTGCGGTCTGTCACATGCGATTGCGGCGTTGAGCGAACCAGCGAGCGCAGCGACGCGTAGACCGGTTCGCCTCTACGGCCGCCATAGCTCTCTGAATGAGCGGCAGGCCGAGTCGAGTATATCGTCGGCTTGCTTGGCAATCCCGATCTTCTCATCATTCCCAAGCACACTAACGTCGCCGCGGGCGTGCGTCGTGATCGTCCTGCTGGTTGCTACGATGGCTGCCGATGACGTCGCGGGAGCGGACGGACGCCAGGCGGATATGCGCCAGACCTCTGAACGCGCTGACGCAAGAGACCGAGAGCGCCGCCGGCTTTTCGGAACGTCGCTCGATCTCATCTGCATCACCGATCGCCGGCGCGCAAGACGCTGTAATAGAGCGTCGCCACGGAAGTGGATAGCAGGACTGTCTTGACTGGGGTCGTCGAGCCGTTGGACTGCCAACCACATTCAGGCTTCGATACCGTTGCAGCCCGGGGTCGACGTAGTCATGCCTATGAGATGTGCTCGACAATCGGGTACCTCTGCTGATAATTCCACTGAGATGTCGAGTGACTTGCCAAGGGCCGAGCCGCTGCTGGACGTCAGCGGCCTCAAGACACATTTCGTGACCGACCACGGCGTGGTGCGCGCCGTCGACGGCGTCAGCTTCCACATCAACCCGGGCGAAACCCTTGGGCTGGTGGGTGAATCGGGCAGCGGCAAGAGCGTCACCGCGCTCAGCATCATGCGGCTGATCCGCGAGCCGCCGGGGCGCATCGCCGAAGGCGCGATCCGCTACAACGGCGTCAACCTCCTGGACCTGTCCAACGAGCAGATGAGGAAAATCCGCGGCAAGGAGATCGCCATGATCTTCCAGGAGCCGATGAGTTCCCTCAATCCGGTGTTCACCGTCGGCGAGCAGATTGCCGAGGTCATCCGCCTGCACGAAAAGCTCAGCCGCCGCGATGCCATGGACAAGAGCGTGGAGATGCTCCGCCTGGTCCACATCCCGAACCCCGAGCGGCGGATCAAGGAGTATCCGCACCTGCTCTCCGGCGGCATGCGGCAGCGGGTGATGATCGCCATGGCGCTGTCATGCAATCCGAAGCTGCTGATCGCCGACGAGCCGACGACGGCACTCGACGTCACCATCCAGGCGCAGATTCTGGAATTGCTCAACGAATTGAAGGCCAAGCTCGGCATGGCCGTTCTGCTGATCACGCACGACATGGGCGTCATGGCCGAGACCGCCCAGCGCGTGGTCGTCATGTATGGCGCCCAGGTGGTGGAGGAGGCGCCGGTCATGGACCTGTTCCGCGAGCCGGAGCATCCCTACACCCAGGGCCTGCTGCGCTCGATTCCTCGCATCGACCTGGCTGCGACCCGGCGGCGGCGGCTCGAACAGATTCCGGGCACGGTTCCGACGCTGCGCGGCAACATCAAGCCGGGCTGCCGGTTTGCGCCGCGGTGCCGGTTTGCCGAACCGATGCATTTCGAGAACACGCCGCCGCTCCACGAGGTGCGTCCGGGGCACAAAGTGGCGTGTTTCCTCCGATGAATACCGTCGTCGCCCAGTCCCTGCTGCAGATCCGCAATCTCAAGAAGTATTTCTCGATCCGCGGTGGCGTTTTCTCGCGTGAGAAAGCGCGGGTGCATGCGGTCGACGATGTCAGTTTCGAGATCATGAAAGGCGAAACGCTCGGTCTCGTCGGCGAGTCGGGCTGCGGCAAATCGACCACCGGCCGGGCGATCCTCCGGCTGATCGAGCCGACGTCGGGCGAGGTCTGGTTCCAGGGCGAGAACGTGACCAAGCTCGACAAACGGTCGATGCGGCATCTCCGCAAGGAGATCCAGATGATCTTCCAGGACCCTTATTCCTCGCTCGATCCGCGGATGACGGTTAGTTCGATCATCGGGGAGGCGCTGCTGGTCCACGGGCTGACGCCCGGCCGGAAAGCGCGCGAACAGCGGGTGGTCGAATTGCTGGAGACGGTCGGGCTCTCGTCCGAGCACATGGGCCGGTATCCGCACGAGTTTTCCGGCGGGCAACGCCAGCGCATCGGCATCGCGCGTGCCCTGGCGGTCAATCCCAAGCTCATCGTGTGCGACGAGGCGGTGTCGGCGCTTGACGTATCGGTGCAGGCCCAGGTGGTGAACCTGCTGGAGGATCTGCAGGAGAAGTTCGGGCTTACCTATCTGTTCATCGCCCATGATCTCTCGGTCGTCGAGCACATCTCGACCCGGGTGGCGGTGATGTATCTGGGCAAGATCGTCGAGCTGGCGCCGGCCAAGGAGCTCTATGTCAATCCCCGCCATCCCTATGCCGAGGCTCTGTTATCGGCGGTGCCGGTGCCCGATCCGACGGCCAAGCGCGAGCGGATCATCCTGGAAGGCGACGTTCCGAGCCCGGTGAATCCGCCCAGCGGCTGCCGCTTCCATACCCGCTGTGCGTTGCGGGTGCCGTCGTGCTCACAGAACGAGCAGGTGCTCACGGAAGTCTCGCCGGGCCATTGGGTGGCCTGCCAGGTTCGCACCGGCGCTGTCGCCGCCTGACGGCGGCTGCGATTTCCAGGCCGCGCAGCCGGCAGGAAACGGTCTGCCCCGACGCGCGCGGACGGTACCCGCATGCCTGGCAGGGTGCTTCAAAACGCCCCATCTTCGTTGACACCGGATCGCGATATTGTAGATTTGAACGCTGGGTCAAAGTTTTTTAATCTCTGTTCAAATTGAAAATAGCGCGAGACACGATGGCACGAAACCCTGCTTCGTCGGCCAGGATCAAGAGCTCGCCCGCCGCCCGGAAGAAGAAGGTCGTGCGGTGGAACGGCGCGCCCGGATTGAAGGGCCAGCGCCAGGAAGCGATCCTGCGCAGCGTCGGAAGCGTGTTGCGGAATTCGCGTCTTTCGTCCCTGACCATCCAGGACATCGCCAGCGAGCTCGGGATGACGAAGGGCAACCTGTATTATTACTTTAAGGACAAGCAGGATATTCTCTATCAATGCCATATGCGCTGCATGGAGCTCAGCCTGCGCGCGCTGCAGGAGGCGATGGCAAACGGCGGTCTTCCCAGCGAAAAGCTTCGCATTCTTCTGATCGGCCATATCCACGGCATCCTGGATGACGGCTTCGGCAGCATTCTGCAGACCGACCTGGAAAGCTTCTGGCCGGATCAACGCAAGCGTTATATCCGCAAACGAGACGACCTGGAGCGCGGCGTCCGGAGTTTGATCGAAGCCGGCGTCCTGCTCGGCGAGTTCGAGTGCGACAACGTGAAGCTTGCCGGCTTCTCGATCCTCGGCGCCATCAATTGGATACCGAAATGGTATCACCCGAACGGGCCGTTTTCGTCCGACCAGATCGCCGAGGAAATGACGGATTATTTCCTGCGAGGGCTGCAACGCCGCGACGGCGTCGCCCGGAAGGCTCCGCGCGAGCGGAGCAGCAGCAAGAACGGCACGGACAACTATCACCGGATGCTCGCAACCTAGGAGCTGGCGATGACGATTGGCGGCCCATCAAACACCGATGCCGTGACCCGGCGTGATGTCCTCAAGAGCGGCGGCGCCGCGCTTGCTGCCGCTGCCGCGGGCCCCCAGTGGGCGTTGGCCCAGGGCGTACCCAAGCGCGGCGGCACGCTGCGCGTCAGCAACGGCGGCGATCCGCCCGACTTCGATGTGCACCAGACCGCGACGTACCTGACGCAGTTTGTGACGGCGCCGTGCTACTCGACGCTGCTGCGCGTCGACCCCAACGACTACGACAAGCTCATCCCCGACCTCGCCGAGAAGACCGACATCTCCGCCGACGGCAAGACGGTCACGTTCCAGATCCGCAGCAGCGTCAACTTCCACAACGGAACGCCGCTGACGGCGGACGACGTCATCTACAGCCTCGAGCGCATCCGCAAGCCGCCGCGCGGCATCGTGAGCCCGCGCAAGGGTCTCCTGGGCAACGTCGACTCCATGGAGGCGCGCGGCCCGCACACGGTGGTCGTCCATCTGACGCAGCCGCAGCCCGACTTCCTGTTTATGGTCAGCAACGCGTTCAACGCCATCATGTCCAGGAAGGTGGCCGAGCCGCTCGATGCCCAGGGGCAGGGCATGAAGCGCCAGATCGTCGGCACCGGACCGTTCCGCCTGACCCAGTCCATCGACGGTCAGATCTATGAGCTGAGCCGTTTCGACGGCTACTTCGGTCCCGCGCCCTACCTGGACAAGATCCAGTTCTTCCCGATCCGGGGTGAGATCGAGCGCGGCGCTGCGCTCCAGGGCAAGCGTATCGACGCCGGATTCTTTTTCCCGAACGAGGGCGTGCTCCAGACGCTACGCAAAGTCCCCGGCATGACGGAGCTGCGCCGGCCGACGCCGACCTTCATCAACCTGATACCCAACGTGCAGCGCAAGCCGTTCGACGATATTCGCGTCCGCGAGGCGCTGTCGCTCGCGATGGACCGTGAATCGTTCATCAAGACCGTCGGTCCCCTGGCCGGAGCATTCTTTCACAGCCAGGGCCTCATGCCGCCGGGCAGCCCGTACAGCCTGAGCGAAGCGGAAATCAAACAGTTCGGCGGCTACGACACGCTCCCCGGACTTGGCGGCAACGTCGCCGCCAATCGCCAGAAGGCGATGGCCCTGCTCGAACAGGCCGGCGTACCCAAGGGGTTCAAGATCGTCATTCTCACGCGTGGCGACCTGCCGGCATTCCGCGATTCCGCCATCAACCTCTCGGCCCAGTTCAAGAACATCGGCTTGGATGTCACCGTCGACGTCCGCGATACCGGAACGTTCTACACGATGGAAACCACGGGCAATTTCCAGTTGGTCGCCCACTCGGTCGGGATCGGAGGCGCGCTGCCCGATCAGATCCTGGGCGAGGGCTACACCAGCTTCGGTGGCCGCAATTACGGAAACTGGAAAGACGACTCGCTCGACGCTCTCTACCGCGAACAGTCGAAGGAGATTGACCCGCAAAAGCGGGCGGCGTTGATCAAGCAATTCCAGTTGGCGTTCCTCAAGACCTACTACCAGATCAATCTGGCCTGGGTCGGCTACGGCGCCGCCCACTGGAACACGGTCAAGGGCTGGAAGGCGCTGCCCGACCTTTACGCCAACATGCAGATGGACAAGGTCTGGCTCGACGCCTGAGCGGCGCGGGCAACAAGAGAACGGATGTTCAGCTTCATCGTTCAGCGTCTGATGATCGGCATCGTCACACTCTTCGGAGTGGCCGTGATGGTGTTCCTCATCATGCGCGTCATCCCCGGCGATGCGGCTGTCATGCTCACCGGCGCCGGTGCCGGCGCGGTCTCGGAAGCGGAGCTAGCGCAGGTCAGGGCACAATTGGGCCTCGACCGGCCGCTGATCGTCCAGTTCGTCGACTGGGCCGGCCATGTCGCGAGGTTGGACCTCGGCACGTCGCTGCGGACCGGCAATGCAGTGTTCGACGATATCGCCCGGCGGTTCCCGTACACGCTGCAGATCGTCGTGATGGCGACACTAATCGCGGTGTTTCTCGGCATCCCGGCCGGCGTCCTGTCGGCCCGTTACGCAGGTACCTGGATCGACCAGTCGCTGCAGGCGCTGAGCATCGGCGGGCTGGCGGCGCCCTCGTTCTGGGTCGGTCTGATCCTGATCCTGGGGTTGGTGTCGTTCTTCCAGTGGAGCGCGCCGCTGCTGTGGGAGCCGTTCTGGGTCAGTCCCGGCAAGAGCTTCGCTCAGCTCATCTGGCCGGCACTGGCCGTGGGCTTGCGCCAGTTGGCGCTGATCGCGCGAATGACGCGCTCCATCATGCTCGAGGTGCTGGGCGAGGACTACATCCGGACCGCGCGCGCCAAGGGCCTGTCGGAATGGCACGTGGTGATCCGTCACGGCCTGAGCAACGGGCTGCTGCCGGTGGTCACGCTGATCGGCTTCGAGTTTTCCGCGCTGTTCGGCGGACTGATCATCACCGAGGCGGTGTTCAGCGTGCCCGGCCTCGGACAATACGTGGTCGCCTCCATCCTGAATCGGGACTATCCGGCAGCCCAAGGCATCGTGCTGGTCCTAGCCGGCATCGTCGTGCTGGGAAACCTGACGGTCGATCTGATCTACGGATGGCTCGATCCGCGCACCCGGTTGCGGGGAGCGGAATCATGACGACATCGGTCGGAGTGCCGGCGGCGGCTGACGGCGATCGCGCGATCGTGCCGGACTCCGCGCCGGTTCGCAGGGGCCGCCTGCACGCGCTGGGTCGCATCAGCCGGCGGCATCCGCTCGGCGCCTTTGGCGCTTTCGTGCTGCTCACCATCGTCGTGGTGGCGGTCGGTGCGCCCTATATCGCGCCGTTCGATCCGATCGAGGGCGACACCGCCGCGCTGTTCAGCCCGCCCAGTTCGACCTACTGGCTCGGCACCGACGCGTTCGGGCGCGACATTCTTTCTCGCCTGATTTACGGCGCCCGCGTTTCGCTGATGGTTGGGCTGGGCGCCAGCCTGCTCGGCGTCGTGGTGGGCGCATCGCTCGGAATCGTTGCGGGCTATCGCGGCGGCTGGGCGGACATCATCACGCAGCGGGTCATGGACGCCATGTTCGCGTTTCCGATGCTGCTGCTGGCGCTCGCCATGGCCGCCGTGCTGGGGCCGTCACTCCAGAATGTGATCATCGCACTGGCCATGCCGATCGTGCCGCGCGCTGCCCGCATCGCCCGTTCCAGCGTGCTGGTGCTCAAGGCCACCGCATTCATCGAGGCGGCACGCGCCACCGGATGCAGCGACCTCCGCATTATGGTGCGCCACGTGCTGCCCAACACGTTCGCGCCGTTGCTGATCATCGCCACCGCTTATCTCGGCCTGGCCGTCGTTCAGGAGGCGGCGCTCGACTATCTCGGCGCCGGCATCCAGGAGCCGGAGCCGTCGTGGGGCCTGATGATGTCTGGCGCCGCGACGTCGCTTGCGCTGGTGGCGCCGTGGATCGTCATATTTCCCGGCCTCGCAATCTTTCTCATGGTGCTTGCTTCGAATCTGCTGGGCGACGCCATCCGCGACCTTCTCGATCCCAAGCTGCAACGCGACTATCCCTAAGGACAAGTTCAAATGGCGAAGAGCGTACTGCATACGAGCCTCTGTGATGACCTGAAGATCGAGTACCCGATCTTCCTTGCCGGCATGGGCGTGAAAGGCCACGCCACCCCACCCGAACTGGTGGCCGCGGTGTGCGAGGCCGGCGGCATGGGAATTCTCGGCTGCTCGTGGCTCGACTCCGATGAGGTCCGCCGCCGCATCCGTGCGGTGTGCAATCTGACCGACCGACCGTTCGGCGTCGACCTGCTGCTGCCGGCCAGCATGACCGATGCGACTCCCGACCGGGCGGAGATGCGCGCGCGGATCGAGCGCGATCATCCCCAGCACATGGCCTTTGGCCGTTCGTTGGTCGAAAAGTTCGGCCTCAAGCCGGTGACGCCCACGGGCGGCGTGATGTCGGCGGATTTCATCCGCCGCCAGGTCGACGTCTGCCTGGAGGAGCGCATTGCGGTGTTCGCCGCCGGCCTTGGCGATCCGGGCTGGGTGGTGCCGCTGGCCCATCAGGCCGGCATGAAGGTGATGGGATTGGTCGGCAACGTCCGCAATGCCAAACGGCAGGTGCAGTCCGGCGTGGACTACGTGATCGCCCAAGGCTACGAGGCCGGCGGCCACACCGGCACCATCGCCAACTTCCCGCTGATCCCGATGGTGGTCGACGCGGTGAGCCCGGTGCCGGTCATCGCGGCCGGCGCCATCGCCGACGGACGCACGCTGCTGGCGGGCCTGGCGCTCGGCGCGGTCGGGGCCTGGGTCGGCACGGCGTTTCTGCTAGCGGAGGAATCCCAGCTCTATCCGGGCCATCAGGACGAGATCATCCGCGGCGCCGCGGAGGATTTCGTGATCACGCGGGCCTACACCGGCAAGACCGCGCGCGACTACCGCAACGATGTCATCAAGTCGTGGGACGAGTCGGGCTTGAGGGCGCTGCCGATGCCGCTGCAGGGCGTGCTGCTGGATGACCTGATCGCCGCGGCCGAGGCGGCCGGGCGGCCCGAATTGATCAACAATCCGGCGGGCCAGATCGCC
>CAMDEB010000153.1 GCA_945893085.1 Rhodoplanes serenus
TATGCTGAGGCCGGACAGGTCAAGCAAGCGCAAGCCTTGCGATTTCAGGGGAGGACCGCCGCGTGAGACATTGGCTTCGCATTCGAAGTTTGATTTGCGTTTTCTTGGCCGCCGGACTGGCGCTGTGCAGCGTTGCGGCAAACGCCCAAAGCTATCCGAGCAAACCGATCACGATCATCGTACCGTTCGGGCCCGGCAGCGGCACCGACATCATCACCCGCATCATCGGCCTGCGCCTCGGCACGGTGTTCAACCAGAGCGTCATCGTCGAGAACAAGCCGGGCGCCAACGGCACGATCGCGGCGAACCTGGTCGCGCGCGCGGCACCCGACGGCTACACGCTGTTCATGAGCACCAACACGCCGCATTCGGCGGCGCCGAGCCTGATGAAGACCATCAACTACGATCCGGTGAAGGATTTCGTCGCGCTCTCCCGCGTCGGCAGCTTCACCCAGATGCTGCTGGTGCATCCCAGCATTCCGGCAAAGTCCATTCCGGAATTGATCGCGCATGCCAAGGCCAACCCGGGCAAGCTGTCGTTCGCCAGCGGCAACGCCTCCTCGGTGGTCGCGGGCCAAACCCTGAAGAGCTGGGCCGGCCTCGACATGCTGCACGTTCCCTACCGCAGCGCGCCGCCGGCGGTGCAGGACGTGCTCGGCGGCCGGGTGTCGATGCTGTTCACCGACCTGAGCACCGGGCTGCCGCACCACCGGTCGGGCGCGCTGCGCGGCCTCGCGACGACGCGGCTGGTGCGCAGTTCGCTGTTGCCCGAGCTTCCCACCTTGGATGAATCCGGGGTGAAGGGCTTCGACATGGATTCCTGGGCCGGCCTGTTCGCCCCGGCCAACACGCCGCGCAATGTGGTGACCAGGCTCAACACCGAGCTGCGCAAGATCATCGAGACGCCCGAGGTGAAGCAGCAGATCGCCGCCACCGGATTCGAGGCCTTCTCCAGCTCGACCCAGGAGCTCGACGAGTTCGTCAAGGCTCAGCTCGTGAAGTGGACGAGGATGATCAAGGAAGCGGGCATCCAGCCGGAATAGGCGAAAGGAGCAGTGGGTTCACGGCTGCGACACGGGGCAATAAGTCTGCTATAGTCGACCTGCAATCGAAAATGCACGTGCGGACATGGGGTGTACGCATGAAATGCCTTTTTCGCATTCTGATTGCCGCCGTTGCTGCGCTAGGCAGCGTGGCGGCCGTTTCCAAAGCAAACGCGCAGAGCTACCCGAGCAAGTCGGTCACCATCATCGTGCCGTTTGGCGCGGGCAGCGCCACCGACATCATCACCCGCGTCGTCGGCCAGCAGCTCAGCGTTGTGCTCAATCAGAGCGTTGTGGTCGAGAACCGTCCGGGCGCGAACGGCGCGCTCGCGGCGCTTTATGTCGCGCGCGCAGCGCCCGATGGCTACACCCTGTTCATGAGCACCAACAGCCCGCATTCGGCGGCGCCGTTCCTGATGAAGAACGTTGCCTACGACGTGGTGAAGGACTTCACCTCAATCACGCGGATGGGCAGCTACACGCTCATGCTGGTGACTCATCCCAGCGTTCCGGCAAAGTCGGTCAAGGAATTGATCGCACACGCCATGGCCAATCCGGGCAAGCTTTCGTACGCCAGTGGCAACACCTCCGGTGTCGTGGCTGGCGCAACGCTGAGGCACTGGGCGAAAATCGACCTGTTGCATGTGCCCTACAAGAGCGCGCCGCCCGCCATTCAAGACGTGCTCGCCGGGCGCGTGTCGATGATGTTCAACGACTTCACGACCAGCATGCCGCATGTCAATGCGGGCACGATGCGCGCGCTGGCGGTGACGCGGATCCAGCGCAGCACGCTGTTTCCGGAACTGCCAACCATGGACCAGGCCGGGGTGACAGGATTCGACATGGATTCCTGGGCCGGCATATTTGCGCCAGCCAAAACCCCGCCAGACGTCGTAAAGCTGCTCAACACCGAGCTGCGTAAGATCATCGACAGCTCGGACGTGAAGGCGAAGCTCCGCAACGCCGGCTTTGAGGCGTTCTCAAGCTCGCCCGAGGAACTTGAATCCTTCGTCAAGGTCCAGCTCGACAAGTGGGGCAAGATGATCAAGGACGCCGGCATCCAGCCCGAATAAGGCCACCCTCGCCCCTTGTCGGTATCTGCCGCGCCACCTACAACCCTGCCCAGCGGCGTGATGCGCCGCGAGGCAGGGAGAAGACGATTGAGGCCAAGCCGCCGACAGCCCGACGAGTTGCGCGCCGTTTCGCTTGAGCGCGGCGTGGTGAAATACGCCGAGGGCTCCTGCTTCGTGAAGTTCGGCGACACCCATGTGCTGGTGACGGCGACGCTGGAGGACCGGCTGCCGCCCTGGCTCAAGGGCAAGGGCCGCGGCTGGGTCACCGCCGAATACGGCATGCTGCCGCGCGCCACGCTCGAGCGCACGCGGCGCGAAGCCTCCGCCGGCAAGCAGGGCGGCCGCACCGTCGAAATCCAACGCCTGATCGGACGCAGCCTGCGCACCGTGATCGATCTCGAAGCGCTCGGCGAGCGCCAGATCACCGTCGACTGCGACGTCATCCAGGCCGACGGCGGCACCCGCACCGCCTCGATCACCGGCGCCTGGGTCGCGCTGCACGACTGCATCGCCTGGATGAAGAAGCGCGACATGCTGCGCACCGATCCACTGCGCGACCACGTCGCGGCGATCTCGTGCGGGGTCTACAACAACGTTTCGGTGCTCGATCTCGACTATGCCGAGGATTCCGAGGCCGAGACCGACGCCAACTTCGTGATGACCGGCTCAGGCAACATCATCGAGGTCCAGGCCACGGCGGAGAAGGTGGCATTCTCCGAGGAACAGTTGATGTCGCTGCTGGCGCTGGCGCGCAAGGGCATCGGCAAGCTGGTCGATCTGCAGAAAATGGCGGTGATGTGAGCGCGCTCCGGGCCGAAACCGAGACGCGACATCGTCCGATCGCCGGGCGGCTGCTGATTGCGACCCACAACCCCGGCAAGCTCACCGAGATGCGCGACCTGCTCGCAATCTACGGCATCGATGCTACATCAGCAGGCGAACTTGGACTGCCGGAGCCCGAAGAGACCGGCACGAGCTTCCGCGCCAACGCCCGCATCAAGGCCAAGGCCGCCGCCAAGGCATCGGGCATGGCGTCGTTCGCCGACGACTCTGGTTTGGCGGTCGATGCGCTCGGCGGCAAGCCCGGCATTCATTCGGCGCGCTGGGCCGGACCGGACAAGGACTTCCGTTTTGCAATGAACGAAATCCAGACCAGGCTGATGAAAGCGGGCGCGAAATCCCCCGAACAACGCCGCGCGCATTTCGTCTCGGCGCTGTGCGTCGCCTGGCCCGACGGCCATATCGAAGAGTTCGAGGCGCGGGTCGACGGCACCGTGGTCTGGCCGCCGCGCGGCACGCTCGGCTTCGGCTACGACCCGCTGTTCCGGCCCGACGGCCACACCCGCACGTTCGGCGAAATGCCGAGCGAGGAGAAGCACGGCCTGCCGCCGCGCGGCAAGGGCCTCTCGCATCGCGCGCGCGCGTTCCTCAAGCTCGCGGAGGCCTGCCTTGAGCGGCGCTGACCCAACGCAAGCGTTCGGCGTCTACGTGCACTGGCCGTTCTGCCTGTCGAAGTGCCCGTATTGCGACTTCAACAGCCACGTCCGCCATGTCGCGATCGACGAGGCGCGCTACGTGCAGGCGTTCACCACCGAGATCGCCGCCACCGCCGCGCGGGTGCCGGGCCGTATCGTCTCGACCATCTTCATGGGCGGCGGCACGCCGTCGCTGATGCAGCCGTCGACCGTCGGCGCGATCCTCGACGCCATCGGCAAGCATTGGACCGTCGCGCCCGACGTCGAGGTCACGCTCGAAGCCAATCCGACCAGCGTCGAGGCGACGCGCTTTCGCGGCTATCGCGCGGCCGGCGTCAACCGCGTGTCGATGGGCGTGCAGGCGCTCGACGACGCCAAGCTCAAGGAATTGGGCCGGCTGCACACCGCGCAGGAGGCGCTCGACGCGGTCGCCATCGCGCGCTCGGTGTTCGAGCGCTATTCGTTCGACCTCATCTACGCCCGGCCGAACCAGACGCCGCAGGAATGGTCGGCCGAGCTCAAGCGCGCGATCGCCGAGGCGGCCGAGCACCTGTCGCTCTATCAATTGACCATCGAGCCCGAGACGCCGTTCCACGTGCTGCACGCCGCCGGCAAGCTTGTGGTGCCGAACGACGATGCCGCGCGCACGCTCTACGACACCACGCAGGAGATATGCGATCGCGCCGGACTGCCGGCCTACGAGGTCTCCAATCACGCGCGGCCGGGCGCCGAGTGCCGGCACAACCTGGTGTACTGGCGCGCGCATGAATACGCCGGCATCGGACCGGGCGCGCACGCCCGGCTCGACATCGAAGGCCGCCGCCGCGCCATCGCCACCGAGAAGCGGCCGGAGGCCTGGCTGATGCGGGTCGAATCGCTCGGCCACGGCGTCGTCACCGACGACGTGCTCAGCCGCGAGGAGCGCGCCGACGAATTCCTGCTGATGGGGCTGCGGCTCGCCGAAGGCATTGACCCCGCGCGTTACGAAGCGATCGCTGGGCGGCCGCTCGATCCGCTGCGGATCAAGATGCTGGCCGCGCAGGGCTTCGTCGAGAGCAACGGCGAAGGCTGCCTGCGGGTGACGCCGGCCGGCTTCCCGGTGCTCGACGCGGTGGTGGCCGATCTGGCAGCATGAAAGCGCATGACCCCTACCTCGACCAGGAGCGTTGTGCTGATCGGTGGTCCGAACGGAGCGGGCAAAACCAGATGGGCGGTCCGATATCTTAGGCCTACACTCGGCACAGCCGTATTCGTAAACGCCGACGAAATTGCGCGTGGCCTATCGCCTCTCGATCCCGAAAGCGTGGCCATCGAAGCCGGTCGCGCCATGCTGCAACGTCTCGATGCGCTCACCAACGCCGGCGACAGCTTCGCTTTCGAAGCGACCTGTGCCGGCCGAGGGCATGCCAGACTTTTAAGGAAGTGCCGCGAGTTCGGTTATCAGGTCATGTTAATTTTTCTGTGGCTGCCTTCGCCGGAAGCCGCTCTCGCTCGCGTCGCCCGCCGAGTGAGCGAGGGTGGTCATCGTATTCCAGATGATGTTGTGGTCAGACGATATTGGGCTGGGCTGCGCAATATGCGCCACTTCTATCTACCACTTGCTGACACGACGATTATCTTTGACAATTCAGACGGTAGCGGCGCTCTCATTGCCGAGAGCCGATTTGGCGAGCCTGTCATCGTCCGCGACAAGCCACGCTGGGCGCTAATTGAGGAGGTCACACGGTGAGAGATCTGACGGCAGCCGAGACCGTGGAGCAGGTTGTACGCAGCCTCAAGGACAACAATGTGCAATTCGAAAGGGAGCGGCGCATCAACAGTCGTGCTAGAAAATATGCGATGTCGATAGTTGTTTTCCTCGCGGGAATTGCCTCCGGCATCTTTGGAATTAGATTCTTCGCTCCGATTGCAGGCTTCATCAAATCGCTGACTCATTGACAGACAGAGCCGCTGACGGTGTGGGCTAAAACTTTCCAACCGCAATTGTCCTCATCTCGGTCGTCGAATTGGTTACCGTAGTCTGTAGAGGGCATCCATGATCGCAAAATCGCATGGGCTTGTTGTGCTTGCCGCGCTGGGCGCTTTCGTCGGCTCACCTCTGCGCGCCGCCGAGACCGTCAACGTCGCCACGCCGTCGCGGGTGATCTTCGCGATCCCGTTCTGGATCGCCCAGCACAAGGGCTACTTCAAGGACGAGGGCATCGAGGCCAAGCTCGAGATCGTCCCGAGCGGCCGGCAGATGACCGAGCAGCTTCGCTCCGGCGCGACCCACATCACCATCGTCGGCCCGGATGCCACGATCATCGACGCCACCAAGGGCGGTCCGATGCGCATTCTGGCGGGCATCGTGCGCAAGCCGCCGCTGTTCCTGATCGCCAAGCCTTCGATCAAGACCTTCGCCGATCTGCGCGGCGCCAACATCGGCGTGCTGTCCGTGACCGAGGGCAGCAGCAAGCTGCTCGTGAAGATGCTCAGGGCGGAGGGCGTCTCGCCGACCGATCTGAAGATCAACCCGGTCGGCGGCGCGCCGGCGCGCTGGACGCTGCTCAAGGACGGCAAGATCGACGCCGGGATGCAGCCGCTGCCGCTGAGCGACGAAGCGGAGGCGGCGGGCTTCACCAATCTCGGATGGGCCGGCAAGTACGAGCCCGACTGGCAGTTCACCACCGTCAACGCCAACAGCGAATGGACCAGCCGCAATCCCGAGCTCGCCGCGAAGTTCGTCCGCGCGCTGCTGCGCGGTCAGCAGTTCCTGTTCGCCAATCCCGACGAAGTCGCAAAGATCGCCGCGATCGAGCTGAAGACGCCGGAGGCGCTCGCCGCGCGCTCGCTGAAGGAAGCGATGCGGCTCGGCATCCTCGATCCGAAGCTCGACTGGTCCGAGGTCGGACTGACGAAAATGTACGAGAACATGCAGGCCGACGGCGTCATGCCGGCGGGACAGACGCTCGATCTGAACAAGGTCATCGACGCGCAATTCCTCCGCAAGGCGCAGAGCTCGATCGCGGGCAGCGGCAGCCGGTGAGAGTTAAGTCCCCGAGGCGCCGAACGAGCGCGGCGCCGGGCTGATCACCTGACCGCCGGCGGGCGCCACGCGCAGCACGGCGATGCCGCGATCGTTGGTGCCGTCGGAGCGGAAGCGGAAAATCCCGTCGATGCCGGCGAAGCCCGAGGAATTGGTCAGCACCTCGTCGGAGAAGCGCTGCGGCCCTTGCGTCTTGACCAGCGCCGCCACCAGCGCCACCGCGTCATAGGCGAGCGTCGCGGTGCGCACCGGATCCTGACCGAAGCGGCTGCGGTACTTCGCGGAGAAGCCGCGGAAGCCGTTGGAATCCGGCGCCGCGTACCAGCCACCCTGCAGCGAAGCATCGTTGGCAATTCGCGGATCGTCCCACAGCGCGGTGCCGAGAAGCTGTATCCGCCGCGGAACGACACCGGCCGCGGTCAGCGCCTGCACCACCAGGGGAACCGCATCGGCGCCGTCGGGGATGAAGATCGCGTCCGCCCCGCGCGCCGCCTGCGCGACCAGGCGCGCCGGCTCGGCCATCCGCGCGGAATCGAGCGGATAACGCTCCAGCCCGACGATGCGTCCGCCCTTGCGCGCGACCGCCTGCTTGAACGCCGCCTCGACCACCGTGCCGTAGGAATTGTCCGGCAGCATCGCCGCGAACGAACGCTTGCCGTTGGCCACCGCGTAATCGACGATCCGGTCGACGTCGGACTCCGGCAGGAAGCTGAGCAGATAGACCCCGCGCGCGGCGACGCTGGAGTCGGTCGAGAACGCGATCACCGGCACGTTGCGGGCGCGCGCCGCCTGGCCGGCGACGCCGACCGAATGCGCGAACAGCGGCCCGAGGATGATTTCGGCGCCTTCATCCAGCGCCTGCTGCACCGCCTGCTGCGTGCCCTGCGCGTTGCCGCCGCCGTCCTTGACCAGGAGCTGGACATTCGGGCTCTTGAAATCGGCGAGCGCGAGCTCGGCCGCGTTCTTCATGGATTGGCCGACCAGGCCGGCGTTGCCGGCCGCCGAGAGCGGCAGGATCAGGCCGACCTTGATCTGGCCGCTGCCGATGGCGGTCGACTGATCGGCGCCGGGGGCGGGCCGGCTGTTGAACAGATCGGACGAGCCGGAGCACGCCGCGAGCGCCGCCAGGGCGCCCGCCATCAGCGCTCCCAGCCACACGCGCCGCGGGCGCGCGAAGCTCGACTCGGTCTTCAGGGCCCGGATCATGGCCGGTCTCCTCGACGGCGCCGCCCAACGGCAGCACCAGTCCGCCACGGCAACCCGGCATATTGTCGACGAATGGTTAACCAAATGAAAAGGATGACGAATTCCTTCCGGGCCGATGACGGCATGGCCCCCCGCCGCTAGACTGGCGCCATGCGGGGCGATCGCGCCAAGGTGTATCTGCTGGCCGGCCAGCCGGTCGAGTCCCCACGGCTCCCTGCCGGGCTGCATGTTGTCGCCACCCCGATCGGCAATCTGCGCGACGTCACGCTCCGCGCGCTTGAAGTGCTCGCCGCAGCCGACCTGATCGCCTGCGAGGACACGCGGGTGACGCGCAAGCTGCTCGATCATTATGGCATCACCACGCCGCTCACGCCCTACCACGAGCACAATGCCGCAGCGGCGCGGCCGAAGCTGCTGGCCCGGCTCGCCGCCGGCGAATCCATCGCGCTGGCCTCGGATGCCGGCACGCCATTGATCTCCGACCCCGGCTTCAAGCTGGTGCGCGCCGCCCGCGACGCCGGCCACGCCGTGACGGCGCTGCCGGGGCCGTCCGCCGCCCTGGCCGCGCTGACGGTCGCGGGGCTGCCGACCGACCGGTTCTTCTTCGAAGGATTCCTGCCGGTGAAGGGCGGCGCGCGGCGCGCCCGGATCGCCGAGCTGATCCGGATTCCGGCGACCCTGGTGCTGTTCGAGTCCGGACCGCGGCTCGCCCGCGCGCTGGCCGATCTCGCGACGGTGCTCGGCCCGCGCGACGCCGCGGTCTGCCGCGAGCTGACCAAGCTGCACGAGGAGGTGCGCCGCGGCGATCTGCCGGCGCTGGCGCGCGCTTACGAGGATGGCGCGGAGACGCGCGGCGAAATCGTCATCGTCGTCGCGCCGCCGGCTGAAGGTTCGGATCAGCCAGAGGCCGGCGAGGTCGACGCCCTGCTGCGCCGCGCGCTGCAGCGGGTCTCGATGAAGGACGCGGTGAGCGAGGTTGCCACCTTGACCGGTCAGCCCCGCCGCGAGATCTATCAGCGCGCGCTTGCGCTCGGCAACGAGACCGACGATGGCGCGGCGAAGTAGCGGTACGCCGCCACCCGAGCCGCGCCCGGAGCGGGTCGCGGCGTTCCGCGTCGGACTGTCCGCGGAAAGCCGGGCGGCGGCATTCCTGATCGCCAAGGGCTACCGCATCGTCGCGCGGCGGTTCCGCACCCCGGTCGGCGAGATCGACATCGTCGCGCGGCGGCGTGACGTGCTGGTGTTCGTCGAGGTCAAGGCGCGCGCGAAGTTCGACGACGCGGCGGAATCGGTCACCGATCGCGGCAAGCGCAGGATCGTCGCCGCGGCCGAAGCATGGCTCGCGAACAACCCCGACGACGTGAACAGCAACATCCGGTTCGACGCGGTGCTGGTCGCGCCCGGCAAGATGCCGCGCCATATCCCGGCGGCGTTCGACGCGGAATGAGAGTTCGGCTCTAGGCCGCGCGCAGCCGCTGGAAGAAGGCGTCAACCTGGCCGCGGATGCGGCCGGCCACCGCGCCAAGATCGTCGGCCACCGTCTTTACCGTGATCACGCTGACGCGGGTGTTCTCGGTCGCCTCGCCGACGCGGCCGACCTCGTCCGCCGTTTCGTTGGTGCGCTTGGCCGCGATCTCGACACTGCGCGCGATCTGCTGGGTGGCTGCGCCCTGCTCGGTCTCCGCCGCGGCGATCGCGCCGGTGATCGCTCCGATGTCGCGGATGGTGCGCTCGTTCGCACCGATCGCCGCGATCGAGC
>CAMDEB010000154.1 GCA_945893085.1 Rhodoplanes serenus
TGGTCATCGCGGTCAGCGGGTCGTTCCAGTTGTACGAGGCGTGGAACGAGATCGGCAGGCCCATCTCCTCGAGCAGCGCATAGGTCTTCATGTAGGCGTTCTCGTAAACCGGCTTGTAACGGGTCGAAACCACCATGAAGCCGATCACGCCCTTCTTGCCGCCGAACTCCTTGACCATGTTGTAGGTCGCTTCAGGATCGTTGAACGGCAGATACAGCATCGATTTCAGTCGCGGATTCGCTGGCAGCAGCACATCGGTCATGTAGCGGTTGTAGGCGCGCGCCAGGGCGACCTCGACCTCCGACTGCGGATGCAGGCCAAGGAACAGCATCGGCGTCGGAAACAGGCAGGCGTAGTCGACGCTGAGTGCGTCC
Source organism: Rhodoplanes serenus (assembly GCA_945893085.1). Classification (GTDB taxonomy): domain Bacteria; phylum Pseudomonadota; class Alphaproteobacteria; order Rhizobiales; family Xanthobacteraceae; genus Z2-YC6860. Next base: position 375 of record CAMDEB010000154.1, read on the forward strand.
ATCCATTGCAGCGCCTGCGAGACCTCGCGCGGATACCCATCCTTGGGCAGCTTTTCGGTCTTGCGGGTCTGATAGCGGGTGACGCGGCCGCCGATGTCCTGATAGCCGGGCATATCCATCAGCACGGCGTTCGGGCCCTTGTACTGGAAGGTGTTGAGCGCCGTCGTCCGCAGCGGCTTGTCCTCGATCAGCTCGATGATCTGCTTGAAATTGTCGGTCTCGTAGTGATGGCTGTCGACGTCGACGATCAGCACGTCCTTGAGGTTTCGCGCCTCGGCCTGCTTGCGCGCGTTTTCGAGGTGGACGCCGGTCTGGTAGCCGTCGATGTTGTGGTGGTATTGGGGATCGCTGGATCCGATAAACATGTTTCTTTCCTCGCCGAGAAGCAGCTTTCAGTATCAAACGACGACGTAGATCTCGTCATTGCGTTCAATGACTTTGTATTTCCGCATGGCGTGACGGCCGTCGCCCGCGCACCGCCCGGTTTCGATATTGAACTCCCAGCCATGCCACGGGCATACGATGTGCAGATCGTCCGTGTACCTCATGCCGCGATAGGTCTTGTCCGGCCCGATGTCCTCCTCGACGCGATGGATCATCAGACCTTCGCAGACCGGACCGCCCTGGTGCGGACATTCGTTGTGATAGGCATAGACCTTGCCCTTGGCGCGCAACACGCCGATTGTCGACTTGCCGCTTTCGACGATCTTTCGCTGCCCCTCCTTGAGATCGTCGACACGGGCGACGAAAAGGTCCGGCATTGACTCGATTCCCTTCTGGATCATTGCGCCCTGGCGCCGGCGAGCTTGACCACCTTGGCCCATTTCTCGGTCTCGTCGACGACAAGCTTTCCGAACTCCGCGGGCGACGTCGACAGCACGGGGACGCCGAGCTTGGCAAACTGTGCCTGCATCTTGGGATCGGCAAGGCCCGCATTGATCTCCGTGTTGAGCTTCCCGACGATCTCGGCGGGCGTTCCTTTCGGACCGCCGATTCCGTACCACGCGCTCGCCTCGTAGCCCGGCACGGCCTCCTGCATCGCCGGCACGTCCGGCAGCACATCCAAGCGCGCCGCGGTGGTCGCCGCCAGCGCGCGCAGCGTGCCCGCTCTGACGTATTCGATCGCCGAGGAGATGGCGGGGAACATCACGTGAATCTGGCCCGCGATCAAATCGGTGAAGGCGGTTGCCGTGCCGCGATACGGCACGTGCGTCATCTTTGTGCCGGTCATGGCCATGAACAGCTCGCCGGCGAGATGAACCGACGTGCCGATGCCGGACGACCCCATGTTGATCTTGCCGGGGTTCGCCTTGGCGTAGTCGATGAACTCGGCGATTGTCTTCGCTGGAACGTCCCGATTGACGACCATCACTTGCGGCAACCGCATCATTCCGCCGACCGGCGCGATATCGCGGACGAAGTTGAAGTTGAGATTTTCGTAAAGCGACGCGTTGATGGCATTTGCCAGGTTGACGAGCAGGAGCGTGTAGCCGTCCGGCGCCGCGCGCACGACCACCTCGGTGCCGATATTGGTGCCCGCGCCCGGACGATTGTCGATGATGAACTGCTGACCCAGCCGTTCCGACAGCCACTGGCACATCAGGCGCGCGGCGATGTCGGCCGCGCCACCCGGAGCATAAGGAACGATCATGCGCACCGGCCGCGCCGGATAGGTTTGCGCCCATACAATGCTCGAGAAGGCCGGGAGAGCCGCGGCGCCCGCGGCCAAGTGCAGAAATCGACGGCGGGGAAGCTTCATGGCTGCCTCTCTGTGTTCTGGCGATACGGTAGCAAATTTGGTCGCCCTGGCAACGCTGCCAGCATGCTCCATAGTGGCGCACAGGTCAGGTTCGACGGTTAGGTTCGACGCGTTGAGTTGGCGGATGGTGTACACGCGGCGGTGGTCAGGCGCGGCGGCTCCAATGCTATTCCTTCATGGCCTGCTCGCGGGTCGCGCGGATCGCCGGCACCGCGATCGAAACCAGCAGTGCCGCGGCGGCGATCAGGAACCCGGCGCTGATCGGGCTGGCCAGCAGCACCAGCGGATCGCCGAGCGAGATCAGCAGCGCGCGGCGCAGGTATTCCTCCATCATCGGGCCAAGCACGAGGCCGAGTACCAGTGGCGCCGGTTCGCAGCCAAGTTTGAGCAGCACGTAGCCGATGCCGGAGAACGCCACCAGTTGGAACAGATCGAACACGTTGTTGTTGATGGTGAACACGCCGATACAGCAGAACACCAGGATCGCCGGAAACAGCAGGCGGTAGGGCACCGCGAGCAGTTTCACCCACAGCCCGATCATCGGCAGGTTCAGCATCAACAGGAACAGATTGCCGATCCACATCGACGCGATGATGCCCCAGAACAGTTCGGGACGTTGCGTCATGACCTCGGGGCCGGGCTGGATGCCCTGGATCATCAGCGCGCCGATCATCAGCGCCATGGTCGGGTTCGACGGGATGCCGAGCGTGAGCATCGGGATGAACGAGGTCTGCGCGCCGGCGTTGTTGGCGGATTCGGGGGCGGCTACGCCGCGGATGTCGCCGTTGCCGAAATCGCGCGGCGCGCGCGCCACTTTCTTCTCGATCGTGTAGGCCGCAAACGATGCCAGCAGCGCGCCGCCGCCGGGCAATATGCCAAGGATCGAGCCGAGCGCGGTGCCGCGCACGATCGACCATTTGCTGAAGCTCAGCTCGGCGCGGCTCGGCAGCACGCGACCAAGCTTGGAGGTGAACACCTGGCGGTCCTGGCCACGCTGCTCGAGGTTGTAGATCACCTCCGCGACACCAAACATGCCCATCGCCAGCGCGACGAAACTGATGCCTTCGGCCAGCGCCGGGGCGCCGAAGGTGAAGCGCATCACGCCCGAGTTGACGTCGGTGCCGACCAGGCCCAGCAGCAGGCCGAGCACCACCATGGCAATCGCCTTGCGCAGCGAGCCCCGCGCCAGCACCACCGCACCGATCAGGCCGAACACCATCAGCGAGAAATAGTCGGCGGGCTGGAATTTCAGCGCGATGGTGGCGAGCGGTGGCGAGAATAGCGCCACGATCAGCGTGGCGACGGTGCCGGCGGCGAACGAGCCGATGGCGGCGATGCCGAGGGCAGGGCCGGCGCGGCCCTGACGCGCCATCTGATAGCCGTCGAGCGTGGTGACGACCGAGGAGGATTCGCCGGGGATGTTCACCAGGATCGCGGTGGTCGAGCCGCCGTATTGCGCGCCGTAGTAGATGCCGGCGAGCATGATCATCGAGGTCGCCGGGTCGAGCTTGAAGGTGAGCGGCAGCAGCATCGCCACCGTCGCCACCGGCCCGATGCCGGGCAGCACGCCGATGAGGGTGCCGAGGAAGACGCCAACGAAGCAATAGGCGAGGCTCTTCAGCGTGACCGCAACGCTGAACCCGATCACCAGATTGGAGAAGATGTCCATCCGCGCGTGCTCAGAGGTTCGGCCACAGGCGGATCGGTAGGCCGAGCAGCAGGACGAAGATGCCGGTCGAGAACAGCACCATGAACAGCGCCACCAACGCGATCTCGATCGGCTTGAGGTCCGGATCGGCAAGGCCCGCGACCGCGACCAGCGCGAAGATGGCCGCGACGAAGCCGAGATACTCCAGCGTGATGCCGAACACTGCGATGCCGAGCAGCACCATCGCCAGCGGACGCCAGTGCAGCTTCGGCAACCGCTCGCCGTCGATGGCCAAGGCCGGCAGCGCGAGCGTCAGCCCGAGCACCGCCATCAAGCTGCCGAGCAGGGTCGGGAAATAGCCCGGTCCCATGCGTGCCGAGGTGCCGAAGCGGTACTCCTGCGCCAGCACGATGACGGCCGCGCCCACCGCGACGAACAGCAGGCCGCACCAGAAGTCCGTCTGGGATCGAATGCGCAAAGCGAAGCTCCCCAAAGCTTCCCCGAAAACGAACCGCCCCGCCGGAAGGCGGGGCGGCACCCGACTATACAGCCCGGAGCCCGGTGTTGCTCACTCGGGCTTGATGTTTGCAGCCTGCACGATGCTCTTGAGCTGATCGCCCTCGCGCTTGATCTGCGTGGTGAACTCCGCGGGCTTCATGCCGCCGACCTCGCCGCCGCCGGCCGCGAACTTCTCCTTGACGTCGGGCATCTGCAGAATGGCCGCGACCTCGGCGTAGAGCTTGTCGACGATCGGTTGCGGCACGCCCTTGGGCGCGAACAGACCCGACCAGATCGAGAGATCGACATCCTTGGCGCCGGCCTCCTGCGCGGTCGGCCACGATGGGTCGACCGGGGTCTTCTTGGCGGTGGTAATGGCCAGCACGTTGACGCGGCCGGCCTTGATCTGCGGCATCGCCGAGGAGACCGCAGCCATGCCGAACGGCACCTCGCCGGTCGAGATCGCGACCGCGGCCGGCGCGCCGCCCTTGTAGGGGACATGCAGGAACTTCACGCCCATGGACAGGCCGATCCATTCGCCGGCGAGGTGATTGATGCTGCCGGTGCCGGGCGTGCTCATGCCGACCGTGCCGGGCTTGGCCTTGGCGGCGGCGGCGAGGTCGGCGAGCGTCTTGTAGGGACCATCGGACTTGGCGCCGAGCACCATCGGCGCTTGGCTGACCAGGGTGATGGCGTGGAAGTCGCGCTCCAGATTGTAGGGGATGGTGGCGGCGAACACCGCCGGGTTCACCACGAACTCGCCGCTGTGTGCCATTAGCAGCGTGTAGCCGTCGGCCGGAGCTCTCGCCGCGGCGGTCACCGCGATGAAGCCGTTGCCGCCGGGGCGGTTCTCGACGATCACCTGTTGGCCGAGCTTCTCGCTCAGCTTCTGGCCGACGATGCGGGCTGCGACATCGACGAAGCCGCCCGGCGCGAACGGCACCAGGATGCGGATCGGCTTGTTTGGGTAGTCGGCCTGGGCCTGGGCATGCGCCGTGGCAGCCGTGAGAGCGAGCACCGAGCAAAGCGCGCCAACGATCAATCGCATTTGGATTTCCTCCTTCGGAGATTTGTTGGGTTGAGCGCGGACCGCGCCCCGTCAGTAATCCGGGCCAGAACTGCGGGCAACCTCAGCCGTCGATTGCGACCATCCCGTCCGATGCCGATGGCCATCGAAGCGACTATAAATCAGTCTCGCCGCGACAGTCGAATCGGACCAATCCAGCTACGGTCTCTGTGGTCTGAGGTCGCATGGCGCAACGGCCGCCTCTCGACTAACATTCCAGCCGGATCACTCATTAGAGACGACAACCGGTGGCCAAATGAGGGGGCTTCGATGCGAGCGATCACCTTGATTGCCGCCGTGATCGGCGGTTTGTTCACGATGCTGGGCCGTATCGATGGCGCCGTTGCCCAAGACAAGGCTGCGGCGGGTTATCCCAGCCAGCCCGTACACATTGTCGTTCCGTTTTCGGCCGGCGGTGCAACCGACGTCGCCGCGCGCATTATCGGGCAGAAATTGGCCGAGGAATGGGGCGCGACCGTCATCATCGAAAACAAGCTCGGCGCCACTGGCTCGATAGCGGCGGAATACGTGGCGAAGGCCAAGCCCGATGGCTACACGCTGCTGATGGGAACGGGCTCGGTGAACTCGGTGTTTCCCGCGGTAAAAAAGAATCTGCCATTTGACACAATGCGGGATTTCGTTGCGGTGTCGAATTTCTTCATTACGCCGAATATCCTGGTGGTGCACCCGTCCGTTCCGGCGCAGAACGTCGCCGAGTTCATTGCCGTCCTGAAAGCGAATCCGGACAAGTATCATTTTGCCAGCTCCGGCATCGGCAGCAGCCTTCATCTGTCCGCGGAGCTGTTCAAGCAGATGGCGGGCGTCCAAATGGTGCACGTCACCTACAAGGGAAGCGCGCCCGCCGTTGCCGACCTCATCGCCGGCCACGTCAAGATCATGTTCGACAACCTGGCGAGCGCCTGGCCGTACGTCAGACAGGGAACGCTTCGTGCGCTCGGCGTCACTGGATCGGCGCGTGATCCTTTGGCGCCCGGTGTGCCCGCGATCGCGGAGACCTTGCCCGGATATGACGCCTCCTCATGGGCCGGGTTGCTCGCTCCGGCCAAGACGCCGCCGGCCATCGTCGCGAAGATCTCCGCATCGGTGCAGCGTGCGATCAAGATCCCTGATGTTGCCGACAAGATGAGAAACATGGGCGGCACGCCGGTCGGCGATACCGCCGAGCATTTCGCCGAGTTCCTGAAAGCGGATATCGAGAAGTGGCACGCGGTGGTGCAGAAGGCCGGGGTGAAGATCGATTAGCGCCGCCATCAACTGTTTGACGGGGCGACCTTGACGGCCCGCCTGAGCAAAGCACGTGCCTCCGGCGATCCATCGAGCAGCCGCAGCGTTCGGCGCTGGATTTTCCATCCGTCGCCATCGCGCACCAGGTCCCAGCGGTTGGCGGTTGGGCGCCGGACGCGGAACTCGTTGCCATCCCGCGCGACCATGAGTGTGTAGCCTGTCGCTGCGGCCTGATCGCCGCGGATTTCGATCTGCGGCGCGGTCATGATGTGCGCCAGTCCTGCCTCTCGGGCGGTTTGCAGCGCCGCGCCGCCAACCTCTTTCAGAATCGATTCGATGCCATAGGCCCCGTCAAAGTTGCCGCTGTGCTTTTCCGGATCGCCTGCACCACGGTCGAAAACGCCGTCCTCGGTCCATACCGACGCGGCGAAATCCACCGAGGCGCTGTCGACCGCGAGCGGATAGCTCATGATGAGCTGATAGATCGCAAGCTTGTCTTCCAGGGCCTGGACCCGCTGCTCCAGGGTCAAGCCTTTGGAGTTCTGGTCAGCCATCGCCTTGCTCCAAGTGTCGGTTCTCTTCCCGTTAAATCCTGCTTCGCGCATAGTTTCAATCGCTGAGGGGTGGATTGCACGCGGGGGTCGATCTACGCTCGCAGGAACCAAGAAAGCCGGGGGGACGCCATGCGAGCGAATGCGACATCGGGACTGTGTCTGGCCCTCGGCGTGCTTCTTCTGTCGAGCGGGCCGGCTCCGGCGCAACAGTCCTATCCCGATCGCCCGATCCGCCTGATCGTTGCGTTTCCGCCGGGCGGCACCGCGGACCTCGTGAGCCGCGTGTTCGCGCAGGAGCTGGCGAAAAAGCTGGGTCAGAGCATCGTCGTGGAAAATCGTCCTGGCGCGGCCGGCCGGATCGGCGCCGAAGCCGTCATGCGGTCGCCGGCCGATGGCTACACGCTCATCACGGCCGTGACGTCCTCGCACGGCATCGCGCCGGCACTATCCAAGACATTTCCGTACGACCCGGTGAAGGATTTCGCCTCGGTGATCAAGCTCGGCGGCAGCCCGATGGCGCTGGTGGCGCGCAACGGATTTCCGGCTTCCACCGCGGGCGAACTGGTGGCCTATGCCAAGGCCAATCCCGGCAAGATCAACTTCGCCAGCACCGGGCCCGGCTCGTTTTCGCATCTCGCCGGCGAACTGCTCAAGCAGGCCGCCGGCATCGACATGACGCACGTGCCTTACAAGGGCGACTCCGACGCGATCAAGGACATGATCTCCGAGGTTGTCGATATTTTCTTCACGCCGGTGGCGCGGCCTCAGGTCGAAGGCAAGCTGATCAAGGTGATCGGAGTCGCCGCCGCCAAGCGCACGTCGGCCACGCCGGCGTGGCCGACCATCGCCGAGAGCGGCGGCCCCGACCTGATCCTTGCGAGCTGGACCGGCATCATGGCGCCGGCCGGCACGCCGCGCGAAATCATCGCCCGGCTGAACGCGCTCGGCAACGAGGTGCTGGCGCTGCCCGCGGTGCGTCAGCGCTTCGGCGAGCTGGCCTACGAGCCTGGCGGCGGAACGCCGGAGGCGTTTGCCGCCGAAGTGGGCAACGAGGTCTCGCGCTTGCGGCGGCTGAATGAAGTTCTCAAGATCCAGACCAACTGAGCCGAGAGGGGAAACGATTTGATGAACGCGCTTTTGAAGAGGCTTGTGGCGGGCACCGCGGTTTGCGCCGCAATGGTTTCCGGCGCGTGGGCGCAGGCGGATTATCCCAACCGCGCCATCACCCTGGTCTCGCCGGTTGCGACTGGCGGCGTCTACAGCTACTTCGCGCGTGTCCTGGGCACTCGCCTCGAAAAGAAGCTCGGCAAGCCGTTCGTGGTCGAGAACCGTCAGGGCGCCGGGACCTCGGTCGGCACCGCCTCGGTCGCCAAGGCCGATCCGGACGGATACACGCTGCTGATCGGCGGCAGCACGCCGCTCGCGATCAACGCCACGGTGTTCAAGAAGCTGCCGTTCGATCCGATCGCGGACTTTGCCCCGATCTCGCTGTTTGCGCGAACGCCCGAAGTGCTGGTGGTCAACGCGGCGACGCCGATCCACTCGGTGGCGGACATCGCCCGCCTGGCCAAGGAGCAGCCCGGTGTCCTGACCTATGCGACGAGCGGTCCCGGTACGGCGCTGCACCTGGAGGGTGAACTGCTCAAGATCAAGCTCGGGGTCAACATCACGCATGTGCCGTATCGAGGTGCATTGCCGGCGCTCAATGACGTCGCCGCCGGCCATGTCACGATGATGTTCATCTCCGTCGCACCGGCGCTGCCGCTGATCCAGGCGGGAAAGCTGCGGGTGCTGGGTGTCACCACGGCCGAGCGCGTCCCGGCCGTTCCGGATGCGCCGCCGCTCGCCGAAGTCGGTCTGCCCGGCCTCAATGCGGACGCGTGGTACATGGTGCTGGCGCCGGCGAAGACGCCGCAATCCATTCTCGATCTGCTGCATCGGGAGATCGGCGTCATCATGCGCGATCCGACGGTGCGCCAGGATTTCGTGCGTCAGGGGATGATCCCGGTGGATTCGCCGCCGATGGACAAGCTGAAGCAGTTCATCGAAGCGGAGATCGCGCACTGGGCCGATGTCGCCACCAAGGCCGGTGTTGCGAGAAGTCAGTAGATGGTTGGCCTGATGCGTTCAGCGCCTCGCCATCGGGTGAGCTTAAGGGATCAGGAGAATCTTCCCCGATCGTGATCTATCGTCGAGCTGGCGATGCGCTTCGGCAACGTCCGACAACGGATAAACCTTGTCGATGTTCACCGTAATCTCGCCTCGCAGCAGCCAGCCGAAGACATCTTGGCTTCGCTGCTCCAGCTCTTCTTTCGAAGCGATGTGGTCCAACAGGTGCGGA
>CAMDEB010000155.1 GCA_945893085.1 Rhodoplanes serenus
CCGCTGCGACCTATCTCGGGTCGCGCGGCGTCGATTTCATCATTCACGGCGGCGGACCGCTGGTGGTGGCGCGCGGGCCCGGCTTCGAGGACATCATCGTCAAGGAGGTCGAGGCCGCATCCAAGGTCAAGGCGACCACGTCGATCCGCGCCGGCAGGGAGGCGCTTCGCCATGTCGGCGCACGCCGCATCGCAATCGCCTCGCCCTATCCCAAGCGTCACAACGATGCGCTGACCTCGCATCTGACCACCAACGGCTTCGAGGTGGTCCGCGCCGAAGGGATGGATCTGCCGTTCAAGGAGATGCAGAATCTTCCGCCGCCCGATATCCGGAAATTCGCCGGCGGCGTGCTCGCCGCCGCTCCGGATTGCGACGCGCTCTACCTGCCGTGCCCGCAGTGGCAGGCGGCGCAGGTCGTCGACGCACTGGAACAGGACACCGGCAAGCTGGTGGTGGCCTACACGCACGCGTGCTTCTTCGTCGCGTTCAAGGCGATGGGCCTGAACGACGCGATCCGTGGCCACGGTCGGCTGCTTGCCTCGCTTGGGAGTTCACCATGATCGCGATACGCCGGGCGCTCATCGGCGCGGCCCTCATCGTCTTCATGCCGGCATCGGCGCGTGCCGATACGGTGGCGGACTTCTATCGCGGCAAGACCATCGAGCTGTTGATCGGCGGCGCGTCGGGCGGCGGCTACGATCTCGCGGGCCGGACCGTGGCGAACCACATCGGCCGTCACATCCCGGGCAATCCCGGCATCGTCGTCCGCAACATGCCCGGCGCGACGTCGCTGATCATGACCAATCACCTGTACAACGTCGCCCGGCGCGACGGCACGGTGATCGGCATGCCGACCAGCAACATTCCGCTCGAGCAGCGGCTGAAGGTGATCTCGCCCGACGGCGCCAACGTGAGGTTCGAGATCGAGCGGTTCGGCTGGATCGGCACGCCGGTGCAGGAGCCGCAGATCACCTGGGTCTGGCACACCGCGCCGGCCCGCAACGTCGAGGACCTGCGCAACAACGCGATCCGCATGGGCGCCACGACATCCTCGGCCGACAACTACGTTCTGCCCTCGATCGTGAACCAGCTGGTCGGCACGCGCATGCAGGTGGTGACCGGCTACATTGGGCAGAACGAGATCAATCTCGCCGTCGAGCGCGGCGAGGTGCAAGGCAACAACACTGGGCTTTCCAACATCACGGTCAACAAGGCGGACTGGCTGCGCGACGGCAAGGTCCGCATCCTGCTGCAATACGGCACCGAGCGGCTGCCGGGCTTGCCGAACGTGCCGACCGCGATCGAATTGGCTCAGGCGGAGGCGGACCGCGCGCTGCTGCGCTTCTACGCGGTGAAGTTCAGCATGGCGCGCCCGATCATGGCGCCGCCCGATGTGCCGGCGGAGCGCCTCGCGGCGTTGCGGGCCGCGTTCGACGCCACGATGAAGGACCGGCAGTTTCTAGAGGAGGCGCAGCGCATCGGCCTGGACCTCAGTCCGCTCGGCGGCGAAGGGATCGCGACGCTGATCCGGCAGGTGCAGGCGACGCCGCAGGACGTTGTCGACCGCTTGCGCGAGCTGCTCGCGAGCGCCGCCCGGCCGAAGTAGCACGCGCCGCTGAACGGCCTAATTGAGCTTGGTCTTCACGTCCTCGATGCCCTTGGCGATCAGGTCTTCGGCGATCTTGCCCTTGGCGGTCTGCGTCAGGATGCGCTCGGCTGCGGCAACCGCGGCATCGGCCGCGGCGGCACGGACGTCGGCGAGCGCCTGGGCCTCGGCCTGGCCGATCTTGGCTTCCGCCATCTTGGTGCGGCGGGCGACGAAGTCTTCCATCTTGGTCCGCGCCTCGGCGGCGACGCGTTCGGCCTCGGCCTTGGCGTCGGCGATGATCGCATCGGCCTCGCGCTCGGCCTCGCGCTGCTTGCGCTGGTATTCGGCCAGCAGCGCCTCGGCCTCCTGGCGCAGCCGGCGCGCCTCGTCGAGTTCGGCCTTGACGCGGGCGGCACGCTGGTCGAGCGCGTCCAGCACCTTCTTATGCACGCCGACATAGCCGAGCACGCCGAGAAAGATCACGAAGGCGACGGCGACCCAGAATTCGGCTTCGAACATTGTCGCCTCTTTAGCCCTTGAGAACGTCGGTGACGGCGTCCTCGACCGCCTTGCCGGCCGGCGCCGTGCCGATCAGCCGCTCGACGATCGCTGCGGCGGTCTCGACGGCGATGCCGCGCACGTTCGTCATCGCCGCGGTCTTGGTCGCGGCGATGGTCTTTTCGGCCGCCGCGAGCTTGGCGTTGAGCTCGGCCTCGAGCTTCTTGCGGGTTTCCTCGGCCTGGGCGTTGAGCCGCTCGCGGGTCTCGCTGGCCAGCGCCTGGGCGCGCCCCCGCGCATCGGCCAAGGCCTTCTCGTAGGCCTTCAACGCCTCATCCGACTGTGCCTTGAGCCGGTTGGCTTCGGCGAGGTCGCCTTCAATCCGGCTGGCTCGCGCAGCGAGGATGCCGCCGATCTGCGGGATCGCGAACCGCGCGATGATGACATAGAGCGCGACGAAGGCGATCACGAACCAGACAAGCTGGGACGCGAACGTCTCCTTCTGGAACGGCGGGAAGGGGGGCTTGCCGCCCGGCACTTCCGTATGTGCGCCCGTCGCCATCGCTCTCTACGCCCTCGGATCGCTTAGAGCGCGAACAGCAGCAGCAGCGCGATCAGCAGCGAGAAGATGCCGAGCGCCTCGGTCACGGCGAACCCGAAGATCAGGTTGCCGAACTGGCCCTGCGCGGCCGACGGATTGCGCAGCGCGGCGGCAAGGTAGTTGCCGAAGATGATGCCGACGCCGGCGCCGGCGCCGCCCATGCCGATGCAGGCAATGCCGGCACCGATGTACTTCGCGGCCACTGGATCCATGAGAAAACTCCTTTTCGAGGTTTAGAAGGTTTAAGGGCGTCAGTGGCCCGGGTGAATGGCGTCGTTGAGATAGATGCAGGTCAGGATGGCGAACACATAGGCCTGCAGGAAGGCGACCAGCAGCTCCAGCGCGGTGAGCGCCACCACCAGGCTGAGCGGCAGGATGGCGCCGAACCAGCCGGCAATGCCGAACCCGCCGAGCAGCGTGATGAAGCTCGCGAACACCTTCAGCGTGATGTGGCCGGCCAGCATGTTGGCGAACAGTCGCACGCTGTGCGAGATCGGCCGCGACAGGAACGACAGCAGCTCGATGAATACGATCAGCGGCAGGATGTAGATCGGAATCCCGCTCGGCACGAACAGCCTGAAGAAACCCAGCCCGTTCTTCCAGAAGCCGTAGATCAAGACCGTGGCGAACACCAGCAGCGCCAGCGATGCGGTGATGATGATGTGGCTCGTCACCGTGAACGTGTAGGGGATGAGCCCGATCACGTTGGCGATCAGCACGAACATGAACAGCGAGAACACCAGCGGGAAGAACTTCATCCCCTCTTTGCCGGCGGTGCTCTGGATGGTGTTGGCGACGAACTCGTAGGACAGCTCGGCGACCGATTGCATCCGTCCCGGCACCAGCGCGCGGGCGGAGCTGCCGCCGACCAGCAGCGCCGCGATCCCGACCACCGTGATGGCCATGAACAGCGCGGAATTGGTGAACGCGATCTCGTGCCCGCCGATGTGGCCGAGCGTGACGAGCTTCTGGATCTCAAACTGATGAATCGGATCGGCCATCGCCGGTCGCTTCCTGCAATCTTATCGGCCTGATCCCGGCCCTGTGGAAATTCCCGCCGCGCGTATCACGTTGACCACGCCCGCGGCGAAGCCGAGCAAGAGAAACACCATCATCCCCCACGGCGAGGTCCCGAGCCATTTGTCGAGCGCCCAGCCGATGAACGCGCCGACCAGCACGCCGGCGACCAGTTCGGTCGAGAGCCGGAAGCCGCGGGCCAGCGCCGACGGATCGGTCCTCGGACCGCTGGGGCCAGCTTCGGGTTGGCGGCTCGGGCCATGCTGGTCGAGCCGTTCGCCGAGACGCTGGAGCCTCGCGGAGAGAGCGGCCTCTTCGGGCGACCGGCGACTGTTTTTGCTGTCCTCGCGCGGGTCGTCAGCCATGCTTTCGACACCGCGACGGTTGCGAGCAAATCCAGGTGGAACCTGCCGTCCTCAAAGCCGCGCGGACCATACTTATCGGGTCTTTGCGAGTCAAGAATTGCGCTGGTTCCGGCAGTGGGTTGAAAACCCAGCGCCATCAAGGCTTTCCGCGTTATTCACCGGGCGCCAGAACGAGCCTCCAGGCGCGTTTCGTGGTCGCATGCGAGGTGCTAGGCTCGGCGTCTCCCAAGAGCCGCCAAAATGTCGGTGTTCATCACGCGCACCGCCCGCAATCCGGAGACCATGATGCCGCGCCTCGCCTCTGCCGCCAGGGTTGCCGCGCTGGTTGCCGCCCTTGCCGTGGCAGGCGTGCCCGCGCGAGCCCAGGACGCGCCGCCAGCGTCAGTCCCGGTGCCGGCGGAGCCGTCGGCGCCATCCGCCGCGCCGGCACCCGGCGACGGCCGCTACACGCTGCACCCGGCGCAGGACAGCTTCATGCGGCTCGATAGCCGCACCGGCCAGATGTCGTTGTGCGCCCGTGCCGCCTCCGGCTGGTCCTGCCAGGCGGTGCCCGACGAACGCGCGGCGCTGGAAAGCGAGATCGCGCGGCTGCAGGGCGACAACGCGGCGCTGAAGAAGGAGCTGCTGGCGCGCGGCGTGGCCTTGCCCGACGGGGTGAGGGCCGATCAGCCGCCGCCTCCGCCGCCGCCGCTGCCACCGGCTGCGAAGGGCGACGGCCCGGTGGTCCGGCTGCCGACCGACGCCGAGTTCGACCGGGCGATGGCGTTCATCGAAAAGGCTTGGCGCCGGATGGTCGAGATGATGGTGGACCTGCAGCGCGACATCCAGCGCAAGAACTGACCCGGGGCCGAGCCATGGCCAGCCGCCTGTCCGCGATCCAAGCCGTGGCGCCCGACCTGGTCGCCAGTGCCGAACTCTCGGTCGAGACCAAGGGCGAAGGCTTCACTGAGATCACCGCCGAGGTCGCGCGCTTCGTGCAGCAGAGCGGAGCAGGCGAGGGTGCGCTGTTCGTCTATCTGCGCCACACCTCGGCGTCGCTCACCATCCAGGAGAACGCCGATCCCGACGTGCAGACCGACCTGCTCACGGCGCTGCGGACTTTTGCGCCCGAGGACGGCGGATGGGTTCACAAGGTCGAGGGGCCGGACGACATGCCGGCGCACATCAAGGCCATGCTGACCGGCGTGTCGCTGCACATTCCGGTGCGCGGCGGCGCGCCGGCGCTGGGCACCTGGCAGGGCATCTATCTGGTCGAGCATCGCAGCCGGCCGCACCGGCGCGAGGTGATCCTGCAGTTCGTCGGCAGCCGTCGCGCCTAGGGCATGATCCGGAAAAGTGGGAACCGGTTTTCCGAAAAGATCATGCCCAAATGTGAGAAAAGCGGCAGCGCCCGATTCAATCGCCACGAATCCATCTCTAGCGGGGCTTGAAGGTGCTATAGTTTGAGGCAGGCGCGGCAGATGGGCGCCGCGCCCAACCCGAGGGATCCGGTTGAACGAGTCGACCCTCTATCGTCTGGTCATCGCCGACGATCATCCGCTGTTCCGCGGCGCGCTGCGCGAGGCGGTCTCCGGGCTGTTCGAGCGCGCCGAGATCGCCGAGGCGGGCTCGTTCGACGAGGTGTCGAAGCTGCTCGACCGCGGCAGCGAGGTCGATCTCATCCTGCTCGACCTGACGATGCCGGGCGTGCGCGGCTTCTCCGGCCTGATGTACCTGCGTGCGCAATATCCCAGCGTGCCGATCGTCGTGGTGTCGGCCAATGACGATCCTGCGGTGATCCGCCGCTGCATGGACTTCGGGGCGTCCGGCTTCATCCCGAAGACGCTCGGCACCGAGGAGATGCGCACCGCCATCACGCGCGTGCTCAAGGGCGGGGTGTGGACCCCGCCCGACGTCAATCTCGAAGCCGGCTCCGACGCCGAGGCCGCCGAGCTGATGGCGCGGCTCGCGACGCTGACGCCGCAACAGGTGCGCGTGCTGATGATGCTGTCCGAGGGCCTGCTGAACAAGCAGATCGCCTACGAGCTTTCGGTGTCGGAGGCGACCGTGAAGGCGCACGTCTCGGCGATCCTGCAGAAGCTCGGCGTCGAGAGCCGCACCCAGGCGGTGATCGCGGCGGCCAAGATCGAAGTCGGCCAGTGGCCGCAGGTCGCGCCGGCGGGGAGTTAGCTGGCGTCCCATACGATTGTCATTGCCGGGCCGCTGCGGAGCGGCGAGACCCGGCAATCCATCCAAGTCCAAGAGTGATGGATCGCCGGGTCAAGCCCGGCGATGACAGCGGAGTTCGCCGCGCCAGTCGGTGTCCTGAAAAAATACTTATCCCCGCTCTTGAATCCGCCCTTATCTTCTCGGGCAGCCTCGCTCATCGAGGGCGGCGTCTATAGCGACGCAGGATGACGGAGCGAGGCGCGGTGCCCGACAACGGCATCGCGGTGGAGCCCCGGGAGGCGCAGCGCCCTACGTCATTGGGCGCGCGCACCCCGACAGCGGCGATCCCCGGTAACGGGGATATCGCCGTGGGTGCGTACAAACGGACCCTCGCAAGGTCCGTAGGGGGGCCTCGCAAGCCCCTGGCGCCTCCCGGCGCTCCATCCCCTCATGGGGAAACGGAAAAAGGGAAGCAGACGCCCCCGCGTCTTTAAGAACAGGGGCGATGACGCTTGTTCGCGTGGCTGTTTGACAATCGAATCCGAAATCCGCGCGGCGAGCCGCTCATTCCGCGGCGGCCACGCGCTGCACCCGCCATTGCGCCAGCAATGCGCGCAACGCCGCCGGCTTGATCGGCTTGTTGAGCACCTGGATGTCGCTCGCGCGCGCCGCGTCGCGAGCCCGCGGCGAGCGGTCGGCGGTGATCAGGATCGCCGGCAGGTCGGCGCCGAAGCGCTGGCGCAGCGCGGCGATCGCGATGACGCCGTCGCCGCGGTCGAGATGGTAGTCGACCAGCAGGCCGTTGGGAGTCACCCGCGCCTCGGCCATGACCGCGATCGCGGTGGCAAGGTCCGGCGCCTTGAACACGCGGCAGCCCCAGCCGCCGAGCAGCGTCTCCATCCCGTCGAGGATCTGCGGCTCGTTGTCGATGCACAGCACGTCGGTGCCGAGCAGCTGTCCGCGATCGACGTTGGCGACGTCGCGCGACGGTTGGCTCGGCGCCGCGACGCTCGAGAGCGGCACCTCGACCGAAAATCGCGAGCCGCGCCCGGCCACCGACCTGAGGTCGATCTTGTGGTCGACCACGCGTGCGATGCGCTCGACGATGGAGAGGCCGAGGCCGAGGCCGCGCGCCACCTTGGCGCCCTCGTCGAGGCGCTGGAACTCGCGGAAGATCACCCGCCGCTTCGAGGTCGGAATGCCGAGGCCTGTGTCGAACACATCGATGCGGAGCTTGCCGCGCGAGCGGCGGCAGCCGACCAGCACGCGGCCCTTCGGCGTGTATTTGACGGCGTTGGAGACCAGGTTCTGCAGCAGCCGCCGCAGCAGCCGGCGATCCGAGCGTACGCTGAGCGAGCAGGGAATGAATTTCAGCTCAAGGCCCTTCTCGCGCGCCAGCGGCGCGAACTCGACCTGGAGCTGGCGCAACAGCTCGTCGATGCGGAAGCCGACGATCTCCGCCCGCATCGCGCCGGCGTCCAGCCGCGAGATGTCGAGCAGCGCGCCGAAAATCTCCTCGACCGCCTCGAGCGAGGCGTCGACGTTGCCGATCAGCCGGCCGTCCTCGCCGCCGCCCTGCCGCTCGATCAGCGAGGTGACGTAGAGCCGCGCGGCGTTGAGCGGTTGCAAAATGTCGTGGCTCGCGGCGGCGAGGAAGCGCGTCTTGGAGACGTTGGCCTCCTCGGCGTCAGCCTTGGCACGGCCGAGCTCGGCGTTGAGGCGGGTGAGCGCCGTGGTGCGCTCGCGCACGCGGACCTCCAGCGTCGCGTTGGCGCGCTCCAGCGCCTCGGCGGCCTGCACGCTCGGGGTGATGTCGGTGACGGTGGTGACGATGCCGCCGTCCGGCATGCGATTGGAGCGGACCTCGACCACCAGGCCGCGCTCGGCGAAGCGCTCCAGCACCGGCTCGGTGCCGGCGGCGTAGCGGGCGAGCCGCTCATGCACCAGCGCATCGATCGGACCGGGCCCGAGCGCGCCGTGCTCGGCGTTGCTGCGCAGGATTTCGTCGAGCCCAACGCCGACGCGGGTCAGCTCCGGCGCCAGATCGAGGATATCGCCGAACTGGCGGTTCCAGCAGATCAGCCGCAGGTCCTTGTCGAACACGGCGATGCCCTGGCGCACGTGCTCCAGCGCGGTCTGCAGGATTTCGCGGTTGTAGTGGATCGCGGCGTTGGCGTCGTCGAGCAGCTTCAGCGCCGCCTTGGTCGAGACCGTGCGCTTGCGCAGCAGCAGCGACAGCACCAGCCGCGACGAGGCAGCGCCAATCGCCGAAGCGAGCAGATGCTCGGCGTAGCGCAGCAGTTGGAAGTCCGCCTCGGCCTCCGGATGCAGGCTGATGCGCCGCGCCGAAGCGAAACTCTCGAACGACGAGCGGGTGCGCTCCTCGCCGAAGTAGCGGGCGACCGTCGTGGTCAGTTCCTCGACCGTGACCGAGGAGCGCCACAGCCGGAAGCTCGGCGTCATCGGCGCGAGGTTCGAGGGTACGAACACGTCGGCCTGCATCCGCTCGATCGCGGTCGGCTGCCGCCCGAGCGAGAAGCCGATATAGGCCAGCACATTGAGCGTCAGCGACCAGAACACGCCATGCACCAGCGGATGCATGTCGAGCCCGAACAGTGCCTGCGGCCGCAGCATCGCCAGGCCGAACGGACCGTCGGTGAGGATCTGCCGGCCGATGATGCCGATGTCGGCGATGCTCGGCAGCAGCAGCGTGTAGGCCCAGGCCAGCACGCCAAGCGTCATGCCAGCGATCGCGCCGCGCGCGGTGGCGCGCCGCCAGATCAGGCCGCCGAAGAACGCCGGCGCGAGCTGCGCCACCGCGGCGAACGCCAGAAGCCCAATCGCCGCGAGCTGTGCCTCGCCGGCTGAGCGGTAATACAGATAGGCCAGCAGCAGGATCACGAAGATCGCGGTGCGGCGCACCTTCAGCAACAGACCGCCGACGTCGCCGCGGCTGGTGATCAGCGCCTCGCGGCGCTGCAGCACCCACGGCACCACGATGTCGTTGGACACCATGATGGCGAGCGCGACGGTCTCGACGATCACCATGGCGGTTGCCGCCGACAACCCACCGATGAAGGCGAGCAGCGTCAGCACATCGGACCCGGCGGAGAGCGGCAGCGTCAGCACGAACATGTCGCTGTCGACGCCGCTGGCCGGGAAGGTCAGCAGGCCGGCCATCGCGATCGGCAGCACGAACAGGTTGATCAGCACGAGATAGACCGGGAACAGCCAGCGCGCGCGCTTGATCT
>CAMDEB010000156.1 GCA_945893085.1 Rhodoplanes serenus
CGTCGACCTCGATCCGCAGGGCAACGCCTCGACCGGCCTCGGCATCGACCGCCGCAATCGAAAATGCTCGACCTACGACGTGCTGGTCGGCGACGCGCCGCTGCGCGAAGCGATCGTCGCCACCGCGGTGCCGCGGCTCTCGCTCGCACCGTCGACGCTGGATCTCTCCGGCCTCGAGCTGGAGATCGGCCAGGCGCGCGACCGCGCATTCCGTTTGCGCAGCGCGACCGCGCCGCTCAACGCGGGCAAGTCGGTCGGCGCCGGCGATTTCACCTACGTGCTTGTCGATTGCCCGCCGTCGCTCAACCTGCTCACCGTCAACGCGATGGCCGCGGCGAACGCGATTCTCGTTCCGCTGCAGTGCGAGTTCTTCGCGCTCGAAGGATTGTCGCAACTGCTCAAGACCGTTGAGCACGTGAGAAGCACGCTCAATCCCGAGCTCACGATCCACGGCATCGTGCTCACCATGTTCGACGCCCGCAACAATCTCTCGAACCAGGTGGTCGCCGACGTGCGCGAATTCATGGGCCGCAAGGTCTACGACACGATCATTCCGCGCAACGTCCGCGTCTCAGAGGCGCCGTCCTACGGCAAGCCGGTGCTGGTGTACGATCTCAAGTGCGTCGGCAGCGAAGCGTATCTGCGGCTCGCGACGGAAATCATCCAGCGCGAAAAAGAGCTGCGCGCAAGTTGAAGCGTTCGGAGGACATCATGGCGGATGACGCAGCGCGTTCGCGATTGGGGCGCGGACTTGCATCATTGATGGGTGACGTCGGCGACGAGCCGCAGGCCGAGCGTCCGCGCAGTCAGCGCAAGGTGCCGGTCGAGTTCGTCCGCGCCAACCCGCGCAATCCGCGCAAGCTTTTCTCCGATGCCGAGCTGGAAGAGCTCACCGCGTCGATCCGCGAGCGCGGCATCATCCAGCCGATCGTCGTGCGCGCGCGCGGCGCGGACCATTACGAGATCATCGCCGGCGAGCGGCGCTGGCGCGCGGCGCAGCGCGCGGGTCTGCACGAGGTGCCGATCGTCGTGCTCGACGTCAGCGACGGCGAGGCGCTCGAGCTTGCGATCATCGAGAACGTGCAGCGCGCCGATCTCAATCCGCTGGAGGAAGCCACCGGCTATCAGGTGCTCGCCGCCGAGTTCGATCACTCGCAAGAGGATATCGCGAAAATCGTCGGCAAGAGTCGCAGCCACGTCGCCAACACGTTGCGACTGTTGCGGCTGCCGGATGCGGTCAAGGCGTTCATCAACGCCGGCAAGCTTTCCGCCGGACACGCCCGCGCGCTGATCAACCAGGCCGATCCCGAAGCAGTGGCGCGCGAGATTGTCGAGAAAGGCCTCAACGTCCGTCAGGTCGAGGCGCTCGGCCAGGAGCAGGCGGAAGCCGCCGGCAAGACAACCAAGACTCGCGCGCGCGCGATGAAGGACACAGACACAGTGGCGTTGGAGAAACGACTTTCCGACGCGCTCGGCCTTGTCGTCAACATCGACCACCGCGGCAAAGGCGGCGTGCTGCGCATTCGCTATCGCACACTCGAGCAGCTCGACGAGGTGATCCGCCGGCTGGAGAGAAGCTAATCCCGCTTCATTATTTCCGTCTCGCGCTCATCGCAATCGACAGCAGTGCGCGCTGCCCGAGCGTATCCGACAGCGCCGGCATGCGCCGGACGTTGAGTGCGGCCTCGGCCAGTTGATCCATCGCGCGCGCAAGGCGGCTCGCGGTCCAGGCCGAAAGCGCCGCCTTGACCGAGGCTTCTCTGCGAAAGTGGATCGGCGGGATGAAACGGCGCAGCGCGTCCTCGGGACGCTCGCCGGCATCGACGGCGGCCCGCGCCTTGTGCAGTTGCGTGACGTGCCGTAGCGCGCCGGACATGATCGTGCCGGTGGACGTGCCGGCGGCGAGCGCCTTGCCGAACTGGATTTCTGCATCGCTCACCCGTCCGGCGAAGGCGGCATCGATCACCGCGTCGAGCGCCAGCGCCGAGGCATCGGCGACGACGGCGAGCACGTCGTCGAGATCGACGCGCTCCCGGCCGTGCGCGTAGAGGGCAAGCTTGCGGATTTCGCTGCGCGAGGCACGCCGGTCGCCGCCAATCAGCGAGACCAGCGCCGAGCGCGCGTCCGGCGCGATGGTGAGCTTGGCCTCACGCATCTCGTCGTCCACGAGGCGCGCGAGACTGCGTTCATCGTCGGCGTAGCAAGCGACGGCGGCCGCGACCTTCGCCTTCTCGCAGATCGCGCGCAGCGGCGCGGTCTTCCGCAAATCGCCGGCTTCGATCACGACGCGGCAATCGACCGGCGGCGCCGCCACCAGCGTCTCGACCGCCGCGGCGAAGTTGCGGCCGCCGGCCTTGACCCAGACCGCACGCTTGCCGCCGAACAGCGGAACCGTGTGCGCCTCCTCGAACAGGCGCGACGGTTCGGATGCGAGCGCGTCGCCCTCAAGGTGGACCAGCGCGAACGGATCGCGCGGATCGTCCACCGAGGCGCGGATGATTCGTTCGGCGCGCTCGTGCACCAGGCCGGCGTCGGGGCCGAACACCAGCACGATCGGGCGCGCCGGATCAGGGCGCGCGACGAAGGCATCAGCGTCGGTGTTCTTGATGGCGACCATGTACCGCTGTCATCACCGGGCCGCCGCGAAGCGGCGAGACCCGGTGATCCCGATCAGTTGAGCACCAACCCTTGCTAAGCGAGATCGCCGGGTCAAGCCCGGCGATGACAGCGGAATGCGATGCGGCGGAAAACTACGCCCCGGCGATGAAAAACGACGCCAGCCGCGACCGGATATTCTCGGCGATGACCTTCGCGGCGCGGTTCTCGGCGTCGCGCAGACCGCGCGCTCGCGCGAAACGCTGCTCCTGGCCGGGGATGTCGAACGAGACGCGGGCGAAGGTCTGCCCGGTGATCACCGGCTTGCCGGTGGCGAGCTCGACCAGGGTGAAGGTCGCGTTGATGCCGTAATTCTCGATGTCCGGCCGCGCGGTGGTCACGTCGACGATGACCTGCGTCCGGGTCGACGCCATCTGGATCTGCAGCCGATGGGTCGGGCTGGTGGAGCCGGCGCCGCCGGTCAGGTCGAACAGGATGGAGTTGCGGATCTCGACGGCGATGCGGGCTTCCGGGGTGCCGTTCGGGGCGGCGATCGGCATCACATCGACGCCGCGCAGCGCCTGGCCGACCGCGGGTCCGCCGCTCAGCGATCGGTCGCCGTAGAGCGGCTGGAAGCAGCCGGCGGTCAGTCCCGCGATCCCCAGCGCCAGGGCGAAACGCGCGGCGCGCATGGCGCGGGCGGTTACCGTGCTGGGCCTATGCCACCACATTCACGATCCTTTGCGGGACGACGATGACCTTTTTCGGGCTTTTGCCGTCCAGCGCCCGTTTTACCGCATCGAGCGCCAGCACGGCAGCCTCAATCTCGGCATTTTTCGCATTACGGGAAACGGTCACGTCGGCGCGTTTCTTGCCGTTGATCTGCACCGGCAGCGTGATGGTGTCCTCCACCAGCAAGGCCGGCTCGACCTGCGGCCAGGGCTCCATCGCCACCAGTGTTTCGTGACCGAGCGCGGCCCAGCACTCCTCGGCGAGGTGCGGCATCATCGGCGCGAACAGGCGCACCATAATGTCGGCCGCCTCGCGCATCGCCCAGGCGAAATCCGGCGTCGCGGCCGGGCTCGCGATGGCTGAGCCGAGCGCGTTGGCGAATTCGTAGATGTGCGCCACCGCGACGTTGAAATGCAGCTTCTCGATCGCGTCCGACACCTTGGCGAGCGCGCCGTGCGATGCCTTGCGCAGCGCCATCGCGGCTGCGCTGAATTCGGCCGGGCGATTAGCCGGTGCGGACACCGCGATCTCGGCCGCCTCGCCGATCAGCCGCCAGAGCCGCTGCACGAACGTCCACCGCGCCTGCACTCCGCGCTCGGTCCATTCGACGTCGCGCTCGGGCGGGGAATCCGACAGCATGAACCAGCGCGCCACGTCGGCGCCGTAGGTGCCGATGATGTCGTCGGGGTCGATGGTGTTGCGCTTCGACTTCGACATCTTCTCGATACCGCCGATTGCGATCCGCTCGCCGGTCGAGATCAGGCTCGCGCGGCGACTGTCGTCCGAGCCTTCGATCTTCACCTCGGACGGCATCGCCCAGTTGCCGTCCGGCTTCTGATAGGTCTCGTGCGCCACCATGCCCTGCGTGAACAGGCCGGCGAACGGCTCGTCCAGGCCGACATGGCCGGTCGCCTTCATGGCGCGGGTGAAGAACCGGCTGTAGAGCAGATGCAGGATCGCGTGCTCGATGCCGCCGATGTACTGGTCGACCGGCAGCCAGTCGTCGACCATGGCGCGGTCGGTCGGCGTATCGGTGCGCCATGGATCGGTGAAGCGCGCGAAGTACCACGACGAGTCGACGAACGTGTCCATGGTGTCGGTCTCGCGCCGCGCCGGCCTGCCGCATTGTGGGCACGCCACGTTCTTCCAGGTCGGATGGCGGTCGAGCGGATTGCCGGGGCGGTCGAAGGTGACGTCCTCGGGCAACTCCACCGGCAAATCCTTCTCCGGCACCGGCACCACGCCGCAGGCGTCGCAGTGGATGATCGGGATCGGGCAGCCCCAGTAGCGCTGGCGCGAGATGCCCCAGTCGCGCAGGCGGAAATTGACCTGGCGCTCGGCAGCGGGTCGGTTGCCGCCGCGCTGCTCGCGCTCGAGCCGCTTGGCCACTTCCTCCTTGGCCTGCTCGATGGTCATGCCGTCGAGGAAGCGCGAGTTGATCATGCGTCCGTCGCCGTCATAGGCCACGTCGGTGATGACGAACGACTTCGGATCGACATCGGGCGGGCAGACCACCGGCGTATTGCCGAGGCCGTACTTGTTGACGAAGTCGAGGTCGCGCTGGTCGTGCGCGGGGCAGCCGAAGATCGCGCCGGTGCCGTAGTCCATCAGGATGAAGTTGGCGACATAGACCGGCAGCTTCCAACCCGCATCGAACGGATGGATCGCCTTGATGCCGGTGTCGAAGCCGAGCTTCTCGGCCTTCTCGATCGCCTCCTGCGCGGTGCCGATCTTCTTGCACTCGGCGATGAAATCCGCGAGCGCCGGATTTTTTTCGGCCGCCGCTTTCGCTAGCGGATGATCCGGCGCGATCGCCATGAACTTGGCGCCGAACAGGGTGTCCGGCCGGGTGGTGAAAACCTCGAGCTCGTTCTCGGCTTTGCCGTCAAGATTTTGCGGCGTGGTCGTCGGATCGAGCGCGAAGCGCACCAGCAGGCCTTCGGAGCGGCCGATCCAGTTGCGCTGCATCAGCCGGACTTTTTCCGGCCAGCGGTCGAGGCCGTCGAGAGCGGTGAGCAGATCCTCGGCGTAGTCGCTGATCTTGAAGAACCACTGCGTCAGCTCGCGCTGCTCGACCTCGGCGCCCGAGCGCCAGCCGCGGCCGTGGATCACCTGCTCGTTCGCCAGCACCGTCTGGTCGACCGGATCCCAGTTCACCTTCGACTTCTTGCGCTCGACCAGGCCGGCCTTCACGAAGTCGAGGAACATCTTCTGCTGGTGCTTGTAGTATTTCGGATCGCAGGTCGCGATCTCGCGGCTCCAGTCGAGCGACAGCCCCATCGACTTGAGTTGCGCCCGCATCGCCGCGATGTTCTCGTAGGTCCACGCCTTCGGATGGACCTTGCGCTCCATCGCGGCGTTCTCGGCCGGCATGCCGAAGGCGTCCCAGCCCATCGGGTGCAGCACGTTCAGCCCCATGGCGCGTTTGTAGCGCGCGACCACGTCGCCCATGGTGTAGTTGCGCACGTGCCCCATGTGGATGCGCCCCGACGGGTAGGGGAACATCTCCAGCACGTAGTATTTCGGGCGTGGGTCGTCGTTGCGGGTCGAAAAGATTTCCCGCTGGTCCCAGGTCTGCTGCCAGCGGGCCTCGGCGTCGCGGGCGTTGTAGCGGTCGGATTTCATCGAATCGGCGGCGTTTTCCGGACCTTAGATAGGGCCGGACTTAGGCCATGAAAGCCTGAGGCGGTCAACAATGCTTGGCGTTCAGAGCCGCCACGCGCCCGGCGTGAACGGCACCATCTCCTGGATGCGCTTCCAGCGCGCCGTGTGCGGCGGCGTCACGCCCCACTGATCGAGCCGGCCGGGCGGCCATTTCCAGTATTCCGGGCCGTGCGGCACATAGCTGTCGTCGATCTGCTGCACCTCGCCGGTGCATTCGATCGGGAATTCCTCCGGCCCGGCGAAATAGGCGAACACGTTGTTGCCGGCGCCGTGGCGGCCGACGCCCCATTCGATCGGATAGCCGTTGTCGCGCATCCGGCCGGCGCCGCGCATGGTCGAATCCAGGTCCGGCATCTCGAACGCGACATGGTTCAGCGTCGGCTTGGCGGCCTTGCCCAGAACGATCGAGCTGTGGTCGGTGCAGTCGGCGTGGAAGAACGACAGCGGTCCGGATTCGTCGACCAGCTTGAAGCCGAGCCCCTCGATCAGGAAATCGCCCGAGGCCTTGACGTTGGTGACGTTGAGATTGACGTGGGCGATTTTCCGGTGCCGGTCCTTGATGTCGCCGGCGTCGGCATGATCGGCGACGTCGCAGACCACGGCGAAGTTGCCGCTGTCCGGATCGGTGAAGCCGAAGCCGTATCCGCCGCCGGGGCCTTTCAACGGATGCGGGTCCTCGCAGTGCGCGGCCTTGGCGCGCACCTGCTGGCACAGCCGGTCGACGGCGTCGCGGTTGGCGGCGTCGAACACCACGCGTTGCAGCGCGACGGTCTTGGCTCGATGGATCGCGAGGATGTGGTGATAGCGCCCGGTGCCGCGGAAGTAGATCGAACCGTCGGCGCGCGCGATCTCCTGGAGATGCCAAACCCGGCTGAAGAAATCCGCGGCCCGGTCCGGATCGGTCATTTCGATCTCGACGCTCCGCACACCCAGAACCCGCGCGCTCATTCCATTGCCCCCGGACCGGCATCCAACGCCGTATTCATCGTGATTATCGTCCCGCTGCCGAGGAGTCCAGGAGGCCGCCGCCTGCGTTAACCTAACCATCAATGTGATGAGGCGCGCGCCGGGTCTGGTTTGCTAACGTCGGCGCGGGAGGCCGTGCTGACCCATGGGAGGGCTGCGTGGCTGGAGGAATTCGGCGGGCAATTGAAGGCGTGATGTTCGCGGCGTTCGTGGTGACGCCGCTGGTCACGGGTGATGCACTGATCGGTTCGGCTTTGGCCGACGATTGGGAAACCTGCGCCAAGGATACGGGTGAGGCGGCAATCGCCGCCTGCACCCGCGCGATCAAATCCGACAGATACACCGGTCGTGTGCTGGCGCTGGCCTACAGCAACCGCGGCGTCGAGTGGAAGGGCAAGGGCGATCTCGATCGCGCCATTGCCGACTACGACGAGGCGGTGAAGCACGATCCGCAGCAGGCCGCCGTGTTCAACAATCGCGGCTTCGCCTACGCCGGCAAGCAGGATATTGAGCGCGCCATCACCGACTATGACGAGGCGATCCGGCTCAATCCGAAATACGCCTCCGCGCTCAACAATCGCGGTCTCGCCTACTTCGGCCTGGGCCAGCATCAGCGCGCGATCGCCGATTACGACGAGGCGATCCGGCTCGAGCCCGACGCGATCCGCCTCAACAATCGCGGCAACGCCTATGCGACCCGCCACCAGTTCGATCGCGCGATCCAGGATTTCGACGAGGCGGTGACGCTCGATCCCCGTTACGCCATCGCGTTCTACAACCGCGGCAACGCCTACCACGCCAAGGGCGATCCGGACCGCGCGATCCAGAATTACGATCAGGCGCTCGCGCTCTACGCCAGGTACCAGGACGCCTTCGTCAACCGCGGCGTCGCCTACGAAAAGAAGGGCCAGTACGATCGCGCCATCGCCGACTACGATCAGGCGCTGCGGCTCGATCCGCGCGACATCACGGCGCTGAACAATCGCGGCAATGCCCTGCTGAAGAAGGGCCAGTACGACCGCGCCATCCGCGACTACGACCAGGCGATCCGGCTCGACGCAAACTATGTCGCCGCCTACTTCAGCCGGGCCATCGCCCACGAGAGCAAGCGGAACTACGCCTCCGCGATCGCCGACTACGATCACGTCACGCGGCTGCAGCCGACCAACGCCGCGGCCTTCAACAGCCGCTGCTGGGCGCGTGCCATCGCCGGTCAGATCGAAGCGGCGCTGAACGATTGCAACGAGGCGCTGAAGCTGCGGCCCGAGTATGTCAACGCGCTCGACAGCCGCGGGTTTGTCCATCTGAAGGCCGGCCAGCTCGACAAGGCGATTGCCGACTACGACGCGGCGCTGAAGCTCGAGCCGAACAAGGTCGCTTCGCTCTATGGGCGCGGCACGGCCCGGCGCAAGGCCGGCGACAATACCGGCGGCAATGCCGATATCGCCGCTGCCCGCATGCTCAAGCCCGACGTGGTCGCGGAGTTCGCGCGCTTTGGATTGGCTTCGGCCGCGGAACCCGTGCGCAACGCGGGACCTTCCGCCGACGCGCGCCGCCCGGAACCTTCGAATCGCCGTGACCGTTATTACTGAGTAAGCAACGGAGGCGTGACATGTTCCGACAGAACGACATCAAGGAACACATGGAAGTGCTGGCCTCGGACGGCGAGCACGTCGGCACCGTCGATCATCTCGAAGGGTCGAAACAGATCAAGCTGACCAAGAACGACGAAAAGGCCGGCGGCAAGCACCACCTGATCCCGGTGGATTGGGTCGATCATGTCGACCAGCACATCCATCTCAACAAATCGAGCAAGGATGTGATGGCGCAATGGAAGGCCGCGGCCTGATCTGGGCAGCGGTGTCGTTGGCAAAGCCCGGCCTCGTGCCGGGCTTTGCCGTTTCTCGCTCACGCGGCGCTTGGCAGCGCGCGGCGAAGGACGTAATCAGTCGTCGATGACGACCTTGGACACCACCACGCGGCTTGCGGCGGTGAAGCAGGACATCGCGCGTGCCTGCCGCGAAGCGGCGCGCGATCCCGCGGGCGTCACGCTGGTCGCGGTGGCCAAGACCTATGGTCCGGACGCGATCGAGCCGGTGATCGCAGCGGGGCAGCGGACATTCGGCGAAAACCGCGTGCAAGAGGCGGCGGCCAAATGGCCCGCGCTCAAGGCTGCGCATTCCGGCCTTGAGTTGCACATGATCGGCCCGCTGCAATCGAACAAGGCCAAAGAGGCGGTCGCGATGTTCGACGCCATTCATTCGGTCGATCGGGCGAGCCTGTGCGAAGCCCTGGCGAAGGAAATCGGCAAGCAGGGCCGCCGCCCGTTGCTGTTCGTCGAGATCAACACCGGCGCCGAACCGCAGAAGGCCGGCGTGCTGCCGCAGGACGCCGATGCCTTCCTGGCGCGCTGCCGCGAGCGCCATGGATTGGATATCGCCGGGCTAATGTGCATCCCACCGCTCGAGGAGGCGCCGGCGCCGCATTTCGCGCTGACCGCCAAGATCGCC
>CAMDEB010000157.1 GCA_945893085.1 Rhodoplanes serenus
GTGCAGCGCGACCGACTTGGTCAACAGCCGCACCCCGCCCTTCGACGCATTGTAGGCCGCGAAGTTGTGGCCGCCGATCAGTCCCGCAACCGACGACACGTTGACGATCGCGCCGCCCAGGCGCTTGAGCAGCGGCAGCGCATGCTTGCAGCCGAGAAAGGTGCCGTCGAGATTGACGGCGAGGATCTGCCGCCAGGTCGCGAAATCGGTTTCCTCGATGTTGCCCAGGACGGCGAGTCCCGCGGCGTTGATCAGGCCGTCGAGCCGGTCATGCGCGCGCCCGATCTCGTCGGTCACGCGCAGCCAGTCCGGCTCGGAGGTGACGTCGAGCACATGATCGGCGCCGCCGCGGCCGGCGAGATCGCTGGTGACGGCGATGCCGCCTTCGGCCCGCACCGCCTGCATCGCCGCGGCCCCGACCGTGCCGGCCGCGCCGGTGATCAACACGATCTTGTCCTTGAGCCGGTCCATCGGCGTCAGCTCTTTTCGTGATCGTGCTTGTGGTCGTGGTGGTGATGGCCATGGCCGTGATCGTGCCCATGATCATGCGCATGGTCATGATGATGGTCGTGATCGTGGCCGCCGGCGGCCGCTTCATAGGCGCCGCCTTCGGGCTCAAATGGCGCTTCGATGGCAACGACCTTGGCGCCAAGATTTTCGAGCAGCGCCTCGATCGCCGGATCGCGGCGCAGCCGGAGCCGCCGCTCCAGCACCTGCACCGGAACGTGCCGGTCGCCGAGATGCCAGGCGAGCCGCGCCAGCATCGCCAGATCGGCGGCCCGCGCCTCGATCAGCGGCTCGGCCTCGGCCACCACCTCGACCACGCCACCGTCGTCCAGCACCAGCGCGTCATCGGTGCGCAGCCGCACCGGCTCCGGCAGGTCGAGCTCGACGCAGGTGCCGTTGACGCCGAACAGGAAGCCTTTTTGGGCCTGGCGTTGGGCGAACGGAAGAATGAGCGTGTCGACGACGCGCGCCCCCTGCCGATCGGTCGCTGCGAGAACGCGAGTGGCGCGCGGCATGGTCGTTCCAGAAAAAAGAGGGATCGGCCCGTGGCTTCAGTTGAGCCGGACGGGACGTTCGGGATCGTCCGGTCGCGGCGGCGGTGGAGCCTCGGGCGGCTCGCCTGCAGGCGCGGGCGCCTCGGGCGAGGATGTCGCCGCGGCGTGCTTTCGCTCGTGGTCGCGATAGGACAGCCAGCCGAACGGCAGGCTCGCGAGGTAGCAAAGCGTGCCGATGGTCATCACCCACCAGGGATAGGCGATGAGCAGCGCGACGAACAGCACCACCAGCACGAACACCGGAAGCACCATCTCCGGCGGCACCCGCTTGCCGACCCGCTTGCCCGAGAACACCGGCAGCCGCGACACCATCAGGAAGGCGATCGCGAGCGTGAACAGCAGCGCCACCGTCGCCGCGATCTTCGGCCCGCCCAGCAGGTCGATGTAGATCGGCAGCAGCACGGTGATCGCGCCGGCCGGTGCCGGCACGCCGGTGAAGAAATTGCCCGCCCAGAGCGGCTTGTTCGGATCGTCGATCATCACGTTGAAGCGCGCGAGCCGCAGCGCGCCGCAGATCGCAAACACCATCGCCGCGATCCAGCCGACGTTGCCGAGCTCGTTCAGGCCCCACAGGTAGAGGATCAGTCCGGGCGCGCAGCCGAAGTTGACGAAGTCGGCGAGGCTGTCGAGCTCGGCGCCGAAGCGCGACTGGCCCTTGATCAGGCGCGCGACCCGGCCGTCGATGCCGTCGAGCAGCGCCGCGAAGATGATGGCGCCGAGCGCAAGCTCGAGCTTGCCTTCGAACGCCAGCCGGATGCCGGTCAGCCCGGCGCAGAGCGCGAGCAGCGTGATCATATTGGGCAGCAGCGTGCGCACCGGGGTCGCGCGAAAGCGCTCGCGGCGGGCTTCATGACGCTTGGATTCGAACGGCGAGATCATGGTCTCAATATAGCCATTCCCCCGCCCCGCCGCCACGGTGTGATGACGCATGGGTTAACCATGGCAAAATGTCAGAAGCTATATCGTTTTCCGACGGCGGACGGCGCCAGAACCTTGTCGCCGAACGCATTGGCAAGCGCCGTGAGCGCGCGCCAGCCGGTGCAATGTCCGGCCGCAATGGTTTTCAAGTCGAAGTCGCGCAAGCCCTCTACGGTTTGCGGGATGACCGCTTCGTTCGGGCCGGAGAGATGCAGGCCGCCCATCACCGCATGCAGCGGCACGCCGGGAAAGCTGTCCCGCGCATGCATCAGCACGTTGACCACGCCGGCATGCGAGCAGGCGCTGAGCACGACCAGACCCTTGCCCGCGACGTTGACCGCGAGGAAGCGCTCGTCCATCAGCAGTTCGTCCGGCTCCCAGCTTTGGCCGTCATCCGCCAAGCGCATCTGGCCCGGATAGCCGCGCTCGAAGGACGTGACGCGCGGGATCTCTCCGCTCACGAAAAACATGCCGTCGAGCAGAGCTTGCGGTTCGGTGGTCGCGATAACCTCGGCTCCGAACGTCGTGAGGTCTTCGACGCTCGGCACATCCTCCATCCGGCGCATGGTGCCGTTCGGCAGCTTGACCGCGCGGGAACGAAACATATCCGGATGCGCATAATAGGGAATCGTGCGTCCGCCATTGCGGCTGCGTGCCATGTTCAACGCCAGCAGCATCGCACCCGCGTGATCCCAATGGCCGTGCGAGAGCATGATGCTCTCGACCGCCCCGAGATCGGCGCCAAGACGGGTGACGTTGCGCTCGAACGCATAGTCCTCCGGCCCGGTGTCGAACAGAACGGTGTGGCGAACATCGCCGCGATGCGCGGTTACCAGGCAGGAAAGGCCATGCACCGCGCAGCACAGGCACTTGCCTGAGGTCAATCGGACGCCGCGGCGGATCAGGCCAGCAGATTCGGTCTCGACATGCGACGGCGTGCTGGAAAGCATGTCGGTCGCATTGTCCACCAGGACCTGGATTTCGAGACGATCGACCGGCGCAATTGTCATGCGAGGACTTTAGCCCACGTTCGAGATATCGCTAGAGCCGTGACGCCTGTGCGGCCATTCGCTAGCCAACCCGGTAGCTGCGGGCGGGGTCCGGCTGGCTGAGATCGGCGAGCACGGTCTCGCCGGCAAGGGCGGTCTGGCCTTCCGCCACCAGCGGCCTGGTGCCCTCCGGCAGATAGACGTCGACGCGCGAGCCGAACCGGATCAAGCCGATGCGATCGCCGGCGGCAAGGCTCTGGCCCTCGTGGACGAACCGCACGATCCGCCGCGCAATCAGGCCGGCGATCTGCACGACGCCGATGCGCGTGCCTGCGGTCGCGATCAGGAAGGCGTTGCGCTCGTTGTCCTCGCTCGCCTTGTCGAGGTCGGCGTTGAGGAACAGGCCCTTGCGATAGACGATGCGCTCGATGCGGCCCGACACCGGCGTGCGGTTCACGTGGCAGTCGAACACGCTCATGAAGATCGAGACCCGCGGCAGCGGCCGCTCGGATAGCCCGAGCTCCCTGGGCGGAACGAAGTTCCCTACCTTGCTGACCCGTCCGTCGGCCGGCGACACCACGAGACCCTCGCGCAACGGCGTAACGCGCACCGGATCGCGGAAGAAATACATGCACCACAGCGTCATGACGGTGCCGAGCCAGCCGAGCGGGGTCCAGATCCAGAACAGGATCAGGCTGAGCAGCGCAAACCCGCCGATGAACGGATAGCCCTCGGGATGGATGGGGGCGATCTGCGAGCGGATCGAGTTGATGATGGACATGAGCTACTCCGCGGCGTCGGCCGGCACGACCAGATCGTCCTGGACCGGCGGCGGATTACGGTTCGGCGCGGCGGCCTCCTCCTCCACCCGGGCCAGCTTCTCGCGCGCCTCGGCAGCCTCGCGCTGCCGGTTCCACATGCTGGCATAGAGCCCGCTCTTGGCCAGAAGCTGGTTGTGGGTGCCGCGCTCGACGATCTCGCCCTGGTCGAGCACGATGATCTCGTCGGCGCCGACGATGGTCGAGAGCCGGTGGGCGATGACCAGCGTCGTGCGGTTGCGCGAGACCCGCTCCAGCGCGTCCTGGATTTCCTGTTCGGTGTGGCTGTCGAGCGCGGAGGTCGCCTCATCCAGCAAAAGGATTGGCGGCGCTTTCAGAATGGTGCGGGCGATGGCGACGCGCTGCTTCTCGCCGCCGGAAAGCTTCAGGCCGCGCTCGCCGACTTCGGTCTCGTAGCCGTGCGGCGACAGGCGGACGATGCTGTCGATCTGCGCCAGCCCGGCTGCTTTCTCGACCTCCTCGTCGCTCGCCTCCCAGCGGCCATAGCGGATGTTGTAGCGGATGGTGTCGTTGAACAGCACGGTGTCCTGCGGCACCATGCCGATCGCGGCGCGCAGCGATTTCTGCGTGACGTCGCGAATGTCCTGGCCGTCGATGGTGATGCGACCACCGGTCACGTCATAGAACCGGAACAACAGCCGCGAGATCGTGGATTTGCCCGCGCCCGAGGGCCCGACGATCGCAACCGTCTTGCCGGCGGGCACCTCGAAGTTTACGCCCTTGAGAATCTGCCGCGCCGGCTCGTAGGCGAATGCGACATTTTCGAACCGGACAGCGCCCGTCCCAACCGCGAGCGCCTTCGCTCCCGGCCGATCCTCGACATCCGGCTTGCGGCCAAGGATGTTGAACATCATCTCGATGTCGATGGTCGCCTGCTTGATCTCGCGATAGATCATGCCCATGAAATTCAGCGGCTGGTAGAGCTGGATCATCATCGCGTTGATCATCACGAAGTCGCCGACGGTGTTGGTGCCCTGCCGGATGCCGAGAACGCACAGCACCATCGCAACGCCGAGACCGACCGTGAAGATCGCCGCCTGGCCGGCGTTGAGCACGGCGAGCGAAGTGTAGGCCTGGACGCTCGCCTCCTCGTAGCGCTTCATCGAGCGGTCGTAGCGCGAGCGCTCGCGGTCCTCGGCGGCGAAATACTTCACCGTCTCGTAGTTGAGCAGCGAGTCGATCGCCTTGGTGTTGGCGTCGGTGTCGCTCTCGTTCATCTTGCGGCGGATGCCGATGCGCCACTCGGTCGCCACGTAGGTGAACCACATGTAGAGCGCGACGGTGACCAGGATCACCACCACGTAGCGCCAGTCGAACACCCACAGCAGCACGCCGACGATCAGCGCCACCTCGACCACCGTCGGCACCGCCTGCAGGATCACCATGCGGACGATGGTCTCGATGCCGTTGCGGCCGCGCTCCAGCACGCGCGTCAATCCGCCGGTCTTGCGTTCGAGGTGGAAGCGCAGCGACAGCAGGTGCATGTGCTCGAAGGTGATGATGGCGAGCCGACGCACCGCGTGCATCGCCACCTTGGCGAAAATCCCGTCGCGCAATTGGGTCAGCGCCGCCATCAGGATGCGCATCAGGCTGTAGGCGATGGTCATCAGGATCGGCGCCGCCAGCACCCACGGCAGCCATTCGTTCGGCGCAATCGGGGCGCTGCCCTGCCCGACCAGCGCGTCGGTCGCCCATTTGAAGGTGAACGGCACCGCGACGGTCGCGAGCTTGGCGATGAACAGCAGCCCGGTCGCCAGCAGCACCCGGCCTTGCAGGTCGCGCCGGTCGGACGGCCAGATGTACGGCCACAGCCGCGCCAACGTGGTCATCAGCGACCCGCCGTCGGACGAGATGTCACGCCTCATCGAGGTCGCAGATCGGAAGTGACCATCGCTCATCGGGGGCCCGTGCCATGACAGCCGCAATTACGGGCCGTCGAGACCTCTCATATAGGGGATTCTCGGCCGCAAAACATCGACGCGGGGGAGATTTCCCGGTATTCGGGGCGGCCTCCCACCAGCCACGGCGTGTCCCTATATGAGGGCTTTATGAGTGCCATTCGAAAAATCTGCGTCTATTGCGGCTCCGGTCCCGGAGGCGACCCGGCGTTCGTCGAGACGGCGCGCGCGTTCGGCACGATCCTGGCGAAGAACGGCATCGGCCTGGTGTACGGCGGCGGATCGATCGGGCTGATGGGCGAGATGGCGAAAGCCGTCCTCAGCCACGGCGGCGAGGTTATCGGCATCATCCCCGAGTTCCTCACCGACCGCGAGCGCGCGCTCGATCGCGGTCAACTGATCGTCACCCGCGACATGCATGAACGCAAACAGCTGATGTTCGAGCACGCCGACGCCTTCGTGGCGCTGCCGGGCGGCATCGGCACGCTGGAGGAGGTGGTCGAGCAGATGACCTGGGCCCAGCTCGGCCGCCACAAGAAGCCGATCCTGCTGGCCAACATCAAGGGCTTCTGGGACCCGCTGTGCACGCTGCTGACGCATATGGAGGATCTCGATTTCATCCGGCCCGGGCTGACGGTCAACTATCTGGTGGCCGACCGGGTCGAGGACATCCTGCCCAAGCTGATGGACGCGGCACGCGACGTGCCGGAGGCCGAGACCGAAATGAAGACCGCCGAGCCGGAGAAATTGTGACAGCGGTCACGCGTCCGGCTTGATGAACGTCACGACTTCGATCCGGTTGCCGTCGGGATCGCGGATGAACGCGGCGTAATAGCCCGCGGTGTATTCGGGCCGCAGTCCGGGCGCGCCATCGGACAGGCCGCCGGCCCGCAACGCCGTCGAATGAAACGCTTCGATGGCTTCGGGGCCGGACGCCCGCAGACAGACGTGCATGCCGCTGTTGGGATTGGCCGGCGCCATGTCGCGGCGCTGGTTCAGCCAGAAGTCCGGATAGGTCTTGCCGAAGCCGATCGTCGTCGGCCGCACGATGAGCTTGTTCAGTCCGATGGTGGCGAGCACCAGCTCGTAGAACCGGCCGGCTACCGCCAGATCGCGCACCGCAATCGAGATGTGATCGATCATGCGCGCCCTCAGCTTCGCCGCGGCGGACCGGCGTCGGTCGTCTCGGCGCCGTGGAACATGCGGGCGATCTTCGCATCCCGCGCCGCCGCTTCGCAATTCGCGCAAGGACGCGAGGTCGAGTACAGCACGCAACCGGACAGGTCGGTGCTGCCGAGCCGCGCCTGCGCCTCGCGCATCGCCTCCCGCTCTGCGTGCGCGGTCCAGTCCTTCTTCAGCACCACCCGGCTCGGTCCGAAGCCGATGATGCGGCCGTCCTTCACGACCACCGCGCCATAGGGCTGATCGCCCGCGGCCACCGCCTCGTCCTTCATCTTGAAAGCCGCCGCGATGAACTCCCGGTGCTCGCGCGCGGCGGCGCGCACGCGCGTCGTCATGGCCGCGAGTGCCGCGGCCAGCACCGTGAGCGCCGATCGACGGGTGACGGGTGACATGGCGGCCATCCTACGCCGGGGCGCCGGCCTTGATGAGCTTGTAGATGATCGAATCCATCAGCGCCTGGAACGAAGCATCGATGATGTTGGACGAAACGCCGATCGTGGTCCAGTGCTCGCCGGTCTCGTCCTGGCTCTCGATCAGCACGCGGGTCACCGCCTCGGTGCCGGAATTGAGGATTCGCACGCGGTAGTCGGTCAGCTCCAGCCCTTCGATGAACCGCTGGTATTTGCCCAAATCCTTGCGCAGCGCGACGTCGAGCGCGTTGACCGGGCCGTTGCCCTCGGCAGCCGAGATCAGCATCTCGCCGTCGATCTTCACCTTCACCACCGCGGTGGTCAGCGTCTCGTGGCCGTTGCCGGCATGGCCGCGCTGCTCGACCTTGACGTCGAAGTAGGTGACGTCGAAGAATTTCGGCACCGTGCCGAGCATCCGCCGCGCCAGCAGCTCGAACGAGGCGTCCGCCGCCTCGTAGGCGTAGCCCAGCGCCTCGCGCTCCTTCACCACCTCGAGCAGGCGCGTCACCCGGGCATCGTTCTTGTCGACCTCGATCCCGATGCGTTCCAATTCCGCCAGCACGTTCGATCGTCCCGCCTGGTCCGACACCAGCAGCTTGCGCTTGTTGCCGACCTTCTCGGGCGCGATGTGCTCGTAGGTCGCGGGGTCCTTGATGATCGCCGAGGCGTGGATGCCGGCCTTGGTCGAGAACGCGCTCTCGCCGACGTAGGGCGCGTGGCGGTTCGGCGCCCGGTTGAGCCGCTCGTCGAGCGCGTGCGAGACCAGGGCGAGTTTGGCGAGCTGCTCGTCCGACACCCCGATCTCGAAGCGCTTGGCGTACTCCGGCTTGAGCTTCAGCGTCGGGATGATGGAGACGAGGTTGGCGTTGCCGCAGCGCTCGCCGAGCCCGTTCAGCGTGCCCTGGATCTGGCGGGCGCCGGCGCGCACCGCGGCGAGCGAATTCGCCACCGCCTGTTCGGTGTCGTTGTGGGCGTGGATGCCGACGTGGTCGCCGGGGATGTGCTTGCAGACCTCGGTGACGATGGCTTCGACCTCGTGCGGCAGCGTGCCGCCGTTGGTGTCGCACAGCACCACCCAGCTCGCGCCCTCCTCGTGGGCGGTCTTGGCGCAGGCCAAGGCGTACGACGGATTGGCCTTGTAGCCGTCGAAGAAATGCTCGCAGTCGAGCAGCACCTCGCGGCCTTTCGCCCTGGCCGCGCGCACGCTGTCGCGGATCGAAGCCAGGTTCTCGTCGAGCGTGGTGTTGAGCGCGACCTTGACGTGATAGTCCCACGACTTCGCGACGAAGCAGATCGCCTCGGCCTTGGCCTCGAGCAGCGCGGCCAGGCCCGGATCGTTCGAGGCCGAGCGGCCGGGACGGCGCACCATGCCGAAGGCGGTGAACGTGGTGTTGAGCAGCCGGGTTTCGGAGAACAGCTCGGTGTCGGTCGGGTTGGCGCCCGGATAGCCGCCTTCGACGTAGTCGATGCCGATGCCGTCGAGCATGGCAGCGATCGCGAGCTTGTCGGCCAGCGTGAAATCGACGCCGTTGGTCTGCGCGCCGTCGCGCAGCGTGGTGTCGAACAGGTACAGGCGCTCACGCATGACAACCCTCATCGCAACTCATGACGCACTCGCCTTTGCCGCCAGCTTCTTTTCCATGGTGGTGTTGGCAAGCCATTCGTCGCCGCGCAGCACCGTGTTGCGGGTCTGCGCAACGAAGCCGCGCTGCTCGAAAAAGGCAACCGCGGTGTCGCTGGCCTCGACGCTGAGCCGCGCGGTGCCGCGCGCGGTCGCGAGCCGCTCCAGCGCGTCGTAGAGCATGGTGCCGATGCCCTGGCCCGCGACCGCGGGATGGACATAGAGCATGTCGATCTTCTCGGCGCCTTCGAGCGCGACGAAGCCGACCGGCGAGCCGTTGACCATGCCGACCAGGGTGAGCCGGCCGGCGAGCTTGGCCGCGAACGCCTGCTCATCGTCGGCGGCGGAGGCCCAGGCCTCCTGCTGCGCCTGGCTGTAGTCGTCGCCGGTCAGCTCCTCGATCGCCGCGCGGAAGATCACCGCGAGCAGCGGCGCATCCGTGGGGAGGAACGGGCGCAGGCCGAGCGTGGGATTTGCGGTGGCGGTCATGGCTTTGGCTTCCACGTGGTGGTGCCATCCTTGTGGTCTTCAAGCTCAACGCC